>CAMLHR010000165.1 GCA_946479915.1 uncultured Lysobacter sp. | reverse complement strand
TGATGAAGCGCGCCGCGGCCATCGTCACCAACCGCGGCGGCCGCACCTGCCACGCGGCGATCATCGCCCGCGAGCTCGGCGTGCCGGCGGTCGTGGGCACGGGCAACGCGCTGGACACGATCGAGGACGGCAACGCGGTCACCGTCAGCTGCGCCGAGGGCGACACCGGCTTCATCTACGACGGCAAGCTGCCGTTCGAGCGCACGACGACCGACCTGGGGAACATGCCCGAGGCGCCGCTGAAGATCATGATGAACGTCGCCAACCCGGAGCGCGCGTTCGACTTCGGCATGCTGCCCAACGCCGGCATCGGCCTGGCGCGGCTGGAGATGATCATCGCCAGCCACATCGGCGTGCATCCCAAGGCGCTGCTCGAGTACGACCAGCAGGACGCGTCGACCAAGGCGAAGATCGACGCCCGCATGGCCGGCTACGCCAGTCCGGTCGACTTCTACGTGGACCGCCTGGCCGAGGGCATCGCGACCATCACCGCGTCGGTCGCGCCCAAGCCGGTGATCGTGCGCCTGTCGGACTTCAAGTCGAACGAGTACGCCAACCTCGTCGGCGGCAAGCGGTACGAGCCGCACGAGGAGAACCCGATGATCGGGTTCCGCGGCGCCAGCCGCTACGTCGACCCGTCGTTCACCGAGGCGTTCGCGCTCGAGTGCCGCGCGGTGCGCAGGGTGCGCGAGGAGATGGGCCTGGAGAACCTCTGGGTCATGATCCCGTTCGTGCGCACGCTCGACGAGGGCCGGCGCGTGGTCGAGGTGCTGCGGGCCAACGGCCTGGAGCAAGGCAAGGGCGGCCTGAAGATCATCATGATGTGCGAGCTGCCCTCCAACGCGCTGCTGGCCGAGGAGTTCCTGAAGATCTTCGACGGCTTCTCGATCGGCTCCAACGACCTGACCCAGCTCACGCTCGGCCTGGACCGCGACTCGGCACTGGTCGCCGACCTGTTCGACGAGCGCGACCCGGCGGTGAAGAAGTTGCTGTCCATGGCGATCGCGACGGCGCGCGCGCAGGGCAAGTACGTCGGCATCTGCGGCCAGGGCCCGAGCGACCACCCGGACCTGGCGCAGTGGCTGATGGAACAGGGCATCGAGTCGGTGTCGCTCAACCCGGACACCGTCGTGGACACCTGGCTGTCGCTCGCAAAGGCAGCCCAGGCTCCTAAGGAAGACCGATCCCGCTGAAGCGGCCCATGAAGCCGCGGTAGTGCCGCAGCTCGGCGATGGAGTCGTGCACGTCGCTGAGCGCGGTGTGCTTCGCGTCCTTGCCGATGCCGGCGAGCACCTCGGGCGCCCAGCGGCGCGCCAGTTCCTTCAGCGTGCTGACGTCGAGGTTGCGGTAGTGGAAGTGCTGTTCCAGCCGCGGCATCAGCCGGTGCAGGAAGCGGCGGTCCTGGCAGATCGAGTTGCCGCACATCGGCGACTGGTTGGCCGGGACCCAGGCCTCGAGGAACGCCAGCGTCCGCCGCTCCGCGTCCGCCAGCGTCACACCATCCTCGAGCACGCGCTGCCACAGGCCCGACTTCGAATGTTGGGTGCGGTTCCATTCGTCCATCGCCTCGAGCGCCGCGACGGGATGCCCGATCGCCAGCTCCGGACCCTCGGCCAGGATGTTGAGGTCCGAATCGGTAACGACCGTGGCGATCTCGAGGATCGAGTCCGCGGTCGTGTCGAGCCCCGTCATTTCGAGGTCGATCCAGATCAGCCTGCCGGCCTGCCCGATCGGGGATGGGGGTTGGACTGCCATGCCGCCTCCTGCGCGCGTGTGCAGCCGGCATCATAGCGGCGTCTCAGTCGGCCACCCTGCCCCGCTTGCGCCGGAAGTACGCGGTCAGCCGGGCCCCCGCCTCCTCGCCGAGCACGCCGCCCTCGACCGCGACGCGGTGGTTGTGGCGCGGGTCGGCCAGCAGGTCGAACACGCTGCCGGCCGCCCCGGTCTTCGGGTCGGCCGCCCCGTAGACGACGCGCGCGATGCGCGCGTGCACCATCGCCATCGCGCACATGGCGCAGGGCTCGAGGGTCACGTACAGGGTGGCGCCGAGCAGCCGGTGGTTGCCGAGCCGCCGGCCCGCCACGCGCATGGCCACGATCTCGGCGTGCGCGCTCGGGTCGTGCTCGGCGATGTTGCGGTTCCACCCCTCGCCCAGCACCTCGCCGTCGGCCGAAACGACCACGGCCCCCACCGGCACCTCGTCGTCCTCGCGCTCCGCCCGCCCCGCCAGCTCCAGCGCCCGCCGCATCCAGCCTTCGTCGTCGCCGCTCATTCCCACTCGATGGTGGCGGGGGGCTTGCCGCTGATGTCGTAGACGACGCGGGAGACGCCGCGCAGTTCGTTGATGATGCGGTTGGACACGCGGCCGAGAAACTCGTGCGGCAGGTGCGCCCAGTGCGCGGTCATGAAGTCGATCGTCTCCACCGCGCGCAGCGCGACGACCCATTCGTAGGCGCGCGCGTCGCCCACGACGCCGACCGACTTGACCGGCAGGAACACCGCGAACGCCTGGCTGACCTGGTCGTACAGGCCGGCACGGCGCAGCTCCTCGATGAAGATGTGGTCCGCCTTCGCCAGCAATTCCGCGTACTCGCGCCTGACCTCGCCGAGGATGCGCACGCCCAGGCCGGGGCCCGGGAACGGGTGCCGGTAGACCATGGTCTCGGGGAGGCCCAGTTCCACGCCGAGCCTTCGCACCTCGTCCTTGAACAGCTCGCGCAGCGGTTCCACCAGCCCGAGCTTCATGTGCTCGGGCAGCCCGCCGACGTTGTGGTGGCTCTTGATGACGTGCGCCTTGCCGGTCTTGCTGCCGGCCGACTCGATGACGTCGGGATAGATGGTGCCCTGCGCCAGCCAGCGCGCGTTGCGCAACCTGCCGGCCTCCTCGTCGAAGATCTCGACGAACAGGTTGCCGATGACCTTGCGCTTCGCCTCCGGGTCGGCGATGCCCTCGAGCGCCTGGAAGTAACGGTCCGCCGCGTCCACGCGGATCACCCGCACGCCCATGTGCTCGGCGAACATCGCCATCACCTGGTCGCCCTCCTGCCACCGCAGCAGGCCGGTGTCCACGAAGACGCAGGTGAGCTGGTCGCCGATCGCCTTGTGCAGCAGCGCGGCGACCACCGAGGAGTCCACGCCGCCCGACAGGCCGAGCACGACCTCGTCGTCGCCCACCAGCTCGCGCACGCGCGCGACCTGGTCCTCGATGATGTGGGCCGCGGTCCACAGCGTGCGGCAGCCGCAGATCTCGGTCGCGAACCGGCGCAACAGGACCTGGCCCTGGCGCGTGTGCGTCACCTCGGGATGGAACTGGACGCCGTACCAGCGCTTGTCCTCGTTGGCCATGGCGGCCACGGGGATTCGGTCGGTGGTGGCGGTGACGGTGAAGCCGGGCGGCGCCTCGGCGACATGGTCGCCGTGGCTCATCCACACGTCCAGGCGCGGTTCGCCGCCATGGTCGCTCAGGCCGCCGAGCAGCGCGTCATGCGCAACGAGTTCGACCTCGGCATGCCCGAACTCGCGCGCGTCGGCGGCCTCGGTCGCGCCACCCAGCTGCGCGGCGAGCGTCTGCATGCCGTAGCAGATGCCCAGGATCGGCAGGCCGCTGTCGAACACCTCCCGTGGCGCGCGGGGGGCGCCCGCGGCGGTCGTGGACTCCGGTCCGCCCGACAGGATGATCCCCTTCGCGCCGAACGCGGCGATCTCCGACGGGTCGTGGTCCCACGCCCAGATCTCGCAATAGACGCCGATCTCGCGGATGCGGCGGGCAATGAGTTGGGTGTACTGCGCCCCGAAGTCGAGGATCAGCAGCCTGTCGCCGTGGATGTCGGTCATGCGTCAGCCGGCCCGGTAGTTCGGCGGTTCCTTGGTGATCTGCACGTCGTGGACGTGGCTCTCGCGCTGGCCGGCGCCGGTCACCTTCACGAACTGGGGCTTCGTGCGCATCTCCTCGACCGTCGCGCAGCCGACGTAGCCCATCGTCGCGCGCAGGCCGCCGGCGAGCTGGTGCACCACGCCGCTGAGCGGGCCGCGATACGGCACGCGCCCCTCGATGCCCTCGGGCACGAGCTTGTCGGCGTCGGACGCGTCCTGGAAGTAGCGGTCGCTGGACCCCTTCTCCATCGCGCCCAGCGAGCCCATGCCGCG
>CAMLHR010000164.1 GCA_946479915.1 uncultured Lysobacter sp. | reverse complement strand
GGCGAGTTCTTCACCCCGTTCGAGCTGGTCGGCGCGACCGACCAGAACGGCACCACCAATTCCGACCGCACCAACTACTTCCAGAACGTGCCCACGACCGCGCTGGACACCGCCCTGTGGATGGAATCCGACCGCATGGGCCACCTGCTCGGCGCCGTGGACCAGGCCGCGCTCGACGAACAGCGCGGCGTCGTCCAGAACGAGAAGCGCCAGGGCCTGAACCAGCCCTACGGCCAGGTGTGGGAGAAGCTCGGCGAGGCGATGTACCCGGAAGGCCATCCCTACCACCACAGCACCATCGGTTCGATGGCCGACCTCAACGCGGCCTCGCTCGACGACGTGAAGCAGTGGTTCCGCGCCTGGTACGGCCCGAACAACGCCGTGCTGGTGCTCGCGGGCGACATCGACCTCGCCACCGCGAAGGAAAAGGTCGCGAAGTACTTCGGCGACATCCCGGCCGGCCCGACCATGGCGCAGCCGCCGGTGGACGTCGCCCAGCGTCCCGCGGACACCCGCGAGGTGATGGAGGACAACGTCCCGCAGGCGCGCATCTACCGCGTCTGGAACGTGGCGCAGGCCGACACGACCGACGTGGACCAGCTCCACGTGTTCTCGCAGGTCCTCGGCGGCAGCGCGACCTCGCGCCTGGACAAGCGGCTCGTGCACGGCGACAAGCTCGCCGACAGCGTCAGCACCTTCGTCGGCGAATCGCAGCTGGGTTCGAACTTCGCCGTGATCGCCAACGTCAAGGAGGGCGTGGACCCGGCGACCGTGGAGGCGATCATCACCGAGGAGATCGACCGCCTCGTCGCGGAGGGTCCCACGGCACAGGAACTGGAGCAGGCCAAGACCGTGATCCGCGCCGGCTTCATCCGCGGCGTCGAGCGCATCGGCGGCTTCGGCGGCAAGGCCGACGTGCTGGCGGCGTGCGAGGTGTTCGCCGGCGACCCCGGCTGCTTCCAGGACACGCTCGACACCATCGAGGCGACCACCGCCGCGGACCTCCAGGCGATGGGCCGCAAGTGGCTGGGCGACGGCGACCACACCCTGGTCGTCGTGCCCGGCGAGCGCATCCCGCTGGCCGAGGACCCGGCGGTCACGCCGGCGCCGTTCGACCTGCCGCCGGTGGATCCGAAGTACTCGACGATCGAGACGGACGTGGACCGCAGCGCCGGCCCGCCGATGCCCGACAAGTTCCCGGACCTGACCTTCCCCGAGCTGCAGCGCGCCACGCTGTCCAACGGCGTGCAGGTCATCCTGGCCGAGCGGCACGAAGTGCCGGTGGTGCAGATGAGCTTCATGTTCGACGGCGGCTACGCGTCCGACAAGGGCGGCAAGCTCGGCACCTCCAGCTTCGCCATGGGCATGCTCGACGAGGGCTCGGGCGACCTGGGCGCGCTCGAGTTCCGCGCGAAGGCCGAATCGCTGGGCGCACAGCTCGGCGCGGGCGCTTCGCTCGACGGCACCAGCGCGTACCTGTCGGCGCTGAAGGAGAACCTGGATCCGTCGCTGGCGCTGTTCGCGGACATGCTGCAGGAACCGACCTTCGACCAGGCCGAGATGGACCGGGTCAAGGCCCAGTGGATCGCCGGCATCAAGCAGGAGAAGGCCCGGCCGAACGGCGCGGCGCTGCGCGTGATGCCGCCGCTGCTGTACGGCGCCGACCACGCGTACGCGATGCCCTTCAGCGGCACCGGCACCGAGGCGTCCATCGCCTCGCTGACCCGCGACGACCTGGTGGCCTACCACGACGCGTGGGTGCGTCCGGAAGGCGCCACGCTCGTGGTCGTCGGCGACACCACGCTGTCGCAGGTGATGCCGTTGCTCGAGGAGCACTTCGGCGACTGGAACAGCGACACGCCGGCGCCCGCCGACGTGGACGTGGCCACCGTCGAGCTGCCCGACCAGCCGCGCGTGTTCCTGATCGACCAGCCGGGCGCGGTGCAGGCCAACATCTTCGTCGGCCAGCTCGTCCCGCCGACCAGCGACGAGGGCGCCACCGAGCTGGAGATCGCCAACGCGGTGCTGGGCGGCGAGTTCTCCTCGCGGCTCAACATGAACCTGCGCGAGGACAAGCACTGGGCCTACGGTTCCTATAGCTTCCTCAACAACGCCGAGGGCCAGCGCCCGTGGATCGCGTTCGCGCCGGTGCAGATCGACAAGACCGTCGAGTCCCTGGCCGAGCTCGAGCGCGAAATCACCGAGTACGCCACCGGCGCGGTGCCGCCGAGCGTGGAGGAGGTCGAGAAGATCAAGGCGACCAACATCCGCGGGCTGCCGGGCGCGTACGAGACCGCCGGGTCGGTCATGGGCACGATCTCCGGGATCGTGCGCTACGACCGTCCGGACGACTACGTCATGCAGCGTCGCGAGGAGATCGAGTCGATGACCCCGGCCGTGGTGGCCGGGGCCGCCGGCACGATCGACCCGTCCGCGCTGACCTGGGTGGTCGTGGGCGACCTGGACACGATCGAGGCCCCGATCCGCGCGCTGGACCTGGGCACGGTCACCATCGTGGACGCCGACGGCAAGCCGGTCGCGCAGGACTGACCGGCCGCCCGGCCACCCATTGGTGTTTCGTGGTTCACCCGACGCCGGCGACAATCGCCGGCGTCTTCTTTTGCCGGAGGAATCGCCATGCGTCCTGTCGTGCTGAGCCTCGTCGCCGCCGCCACCCTGACCGTCGCGGGCTGCACCTGGGTCCACCTCGCCCCCGGCGCCCGCGCCGTGCAGGTGCTCCCCCTCGGGGCCACGCCCCCGGATTGCGAGAAGCGCGGCGACATCGCCGTCTCGGTCCGCGACAGCGTGGCGTTCTACGAGCGCAACGACCTGCGGGTGCGCGACGAGCTGGAGACGCTGGCCCGCAACGAGGCCCCCGGCCTGGGTGCCAACACGATCGTCCCGTTGTCGCCGCCGGCGGACGGCGAGCAGCGCTTCGCGGCCTATCGCTGCGTCCAGGGGGCGTGAAGCCGGTATCCTGTCGCGTCCCCGTGCCGTTCGCGGCACTCCGAAGGCTGTACCGCCCATGCTGTTCCAACACGTCGCCATCGCCGGCCTGGCCCACATCGACGCCCCCCGCCGGCTGACGTCCGACGAGATCCACGCGCGCCTCAAGCCCACCCTCGATCGGCTCGGCATCAAGGCCAACGTCCTGGAGGACGTGGCGGGCGTGCGCGAGCGGCGCCTGTGGGACGGGGAGATGCGCGCCTCCGACGCCGCCACCCTGGCGGGCGTCAAGGCCCTGGCCGACGCCGGCATCGACGCCGACCGCATCGGCCTGCTGGTCAACACCTCGGTCAGCCGCGACTACCTGGAGCCGTCCACCGCCAGCATCGTGTCCGGCAACCTGCGCCTGGGCGACCAGTGCCAGAACTTCGACGTGGCCAATGCCTGCCTGGCCTTCCTCAACGGCATGGACATCGCCAGCCGGATGATCGAGCGCGGCGAGATCGACTACGCGCTCGTGGTGGACGGCGAGACCGCCGACCTGGCCTACGAGAAGACCCTGCTGCGCCTGGGGCATCCCGACGTCACGGCCGAGCAGTTCCGGGACGAGATGGCCACCCTGACCCTGGGCTCCGGCGCCGCCGCGATGGTCATGGCGCGTGCCGAGCTCGCCCCGGGCGCCCCCCGCTACCGCGGTGGCGTGACGCGCTCGGCCACCGAGTGGAACCAGCTGTGCGTGGGCGACCTGGTCCACGACCGGATGATCGCCGACGGCCGGATGCTGATGATCGAGGGCGTGAAGCTCGGCCGGAAGACCTTCGAGGCCGCGCGCATCGCGCTGGGCTGGGCGGTCGACGAGCTCGACCAGTTCGTCATCCACCAGGTCAGCAAGGCGCACACCAAGGCCTTCCTCAAGGCCTTCCGCATCGACCCGAAGAAGGTCATGACCATCTTCGGCGAGCACGGCAACATCGGCCCGGCCTCGGTGCCCATCGTGCTGTCCAAGCTGCGCGAGATGGGCCGCCTGAAGAAGGGCGACCGCGTCGCCCTGCTGGGCATCGGCTCGGGGCTGAACTGCTCGATGGCCGAAGTGGTGTGGTGACGCCGGCGACATGAGCCGGACGGGGCCGGTTCGTCCGGCCCTTTTCATTGGTGCGCAGCCGCATGGATCTCCCCGACTACCCCTTCACCCCGCAGCGCTTCGAGGTGCGGCCCGGCATCGCGATGTCGTACCTGG
>CAMLHR010000163.1 GCA_946479915.1 uncultured Lysobacter sp. | reverse complement strand
GGCCACCATCCCCGGCAGCAACGAGCGGGTCGAGTTCGCGGTGCGCTTCCCCGGGTCGTCCGGCGAGGCGCCGGTGTGGCTACCGATTGACGCGAAGTTTCCTCGCGAGGACTACGAGCGCCTGCTCGATGCCCAGGACCACGGGGATGTGGACGGCGCGCGCGCGGCGGGCGACGCCCTCGAGCGCCGGGTGCGGCTTGAAGCGCAGCGCATCTGCGACAAGTACATCGGCGCGCCGCACACCACCGAGTTCGCGATCCTGTTCCTGCCGACCGAAGGCCTGTACGCCGAAGTGCTGCGCCGGCCCGGGCTGGTGGATGCGCTGCAGCGCGACTGCCGCATCGCGGTCGCCGGCCCGACCACGCTGCTGGCGTTGATGACCAGCTTCCAGATGGGCTTCCGCACGCTCGCCATCCAGGAGCGTTCGAGCGAGGTGTGGCGCACGCTCGGCGCGGTGAAGACGGAGTTCGGCAAGTTTGGCGACGCGCTGGACGGCGTGCAGAAGAAGCTGCAGGAAGCCAGCAACAAGATCGAGGCGACCAGCCGGCGCAGCCGGGTGCTCAGCAGGAAGCTGCGTGACGTCGAGGCGTTGCCCGCGGCCGAAAGCCAGGGGCTGCTCGGGATGGACGAGCCGGAAGACTAACCGCCGTCGGGGAGGACGGGCATCGCGTCGACGGGCACTGTCGGCAGCTGCTCCTCGCGCAGGTAATCCGGCAGGTCTTCCTCGCCCTCGGCGGTGCGGTCGCCGTGGATCTGGTAGTTGCGGCGCTGCAGCCACGCGTCGCGCAGCAGCGCGTACTCGTCTGGGGCGCCTTCGAGCATCGAGTCGAGCGCGAGCAGCTGCGTGCGCACGTCCACCAGCTGCAGGCCCTGCAGGAACACGCGCACCTTGTCCTCTTCCACCTGGCGCAGCGGCGACAGCGGCGAATCGCCGACGAGGCCGAACACATCGCGCACGGTGCGCGGGCCGAACAGCGGCAGTTCGACGTAGCGCGAGGTCTCCCAGCCCCAGACGCCCAGCGTCTGGCCGAAGTCCTCGGTGCGGCGCGGCAGGCCGACGTGGGTGGCCGGGTCGAAGATGCCGGCCAGGCCGACCGTCGTGTTGAGCAGGAAGCGCGCGAGGCCCTGCCCGGCCTGCTTCGGCTTGCCCTGCAGCAGCGCGTTCAGGGCGCTGACCGGCTGGCCCAGGTTGCTGAAGAAGTTGCCCACGCCCAGGCGGATCGGGCGCGGCACGACGTCCATGTACGCGTTGGCCAGCGGCCGCGCGATGCGCTCGTCGATGACGGTGTTGACCGCGTGCATCCGGCGGTTGAACGGCTCCCACGGGTCGTAGGACACCGGGAGCTCCGCGGGCTCCGGGAGCGTCGGGTCGGCGACGGGGTCGTAGACCTCGCCACCGTAGATGGCGGCGAAGTCGAGTTCGGCCTGCGTCGGCTCGGACAAGGGCTCGGCCCCGGGCTCGGACGCAGGCGCGGCGGCTTCAGGCGTGGCCGCCACGACGAACGTGCCGGTGTCGGCGGCGGCGTAGCCGTCCGGCGCCACCGTCTCGACGACGGAATCCGTGGACGGCGGCGGCATTTCCGCGACCTGAGTGGACGCGCAACCCGCGGCCAGGAGGGCGCAGGCGATGAGGGCGAGGAAGGGTCGCATCACGGAATCAGGCGGGCAGCAGCGTGGCATCCAGTCGGTACGCGGCACGCAGGCCGGGGAGGCCATCGGGCTCGCCGCGCACGGATAGCCTACCGCCTGCGCGCGCCTGCAGTTCGGCCAGGCACGCCAGGCCGGCACTGTCCACGTGCGGGACGGCGGAGATGTCGATCGCGTCGGCGCCGTCGAGCAGCGGCAACGCGGCGCGCCACAGTGCGGGCACTGCGGCGCGCTCGAGCGGACCGGCGAAGACCAGCGCCTGCCCGTCGCGGTTCACCGTGCTCATTGCCCGGCGTCGGCCTTCAGCTTGCCGCCGCGCAGGTCGGCGGCGACGGCGCGGATGCCCTTGCGGGACAGCGGCGCATCGAACTGCTTGCGGAAGGTGCCGACGAACGACACGCCCTCGACCATCACGTCGAACACCTTCCACTCGCCGCCGAGCTTGTGCAGCAGGTAGTCGACCGGGACGGTGTCGCCGTTGTTGCGGATGAACTCGCTGGACACCTTGACGATGGCGCCGCCGCGCATCGAGGCCTCCGAGAGCACCTTGACCTTCAGGCCGCTGTCGAAGCTGATGAGCGACGCGCCGTAGCGCGACATCAGGCTGTCGGCCAGGGCGTCGGCGAAGAGTTCGACATCGGCCGGATCGGCGCCGCGCGCATGCGGGCCGAGGACCAGCCGCGCGGCGTAGTCGCGGTCGAACATCTTGTTGAACTCGCTGGCGATGAACGCGTCGAGCTTGCCGCGGTCGGCGGCGAACTCGGCGCGCCGTGCCTCCAGCGTGCGCAGCACGCGCGTGCTGTTGTCGAGCACGAGCTGGCTGGGCGCGCCCTGGGTGGTGGCGGCGCGCGCGGGCGTGGCGGTGAGCAGCAGCGCGGCGGGCACGACCAGCGCGGCGCCGAGCAGCAGGGTGAGGGTGGTGCGCTTCATGGTGGTTGTCATGGCAGTCATTCCGTGGGGGACGGATCGGTCTCGGGCTCGGCAGTCTCCCCACCGCCGCTGAACATGTACTTGCCGACGAGCTGCATCAGGTCGACGGCCGATTGGGTCAGGATGATCTCGTCGCCGGGCTGCAGCATCATCGGGTCGCCGCCCGGCTGCAGCTCGACGTAGCTCTCGCCCAGCAGGCCGCTGGTCAGGATGGCCGCGGAGGTGTCGCCCGGCAGTTCGTAGTCGTCGTTGATCGCGAGCGTGACGACCGAGTCGTATTGCACCGGATCCAGGCCGATGCGCTCGACGCGGCCCACCGTCACGCCGCCGATCTTCACCGGCGCCTGGGCGCGCAGCTGGCCGATCGCGGAGAAGCGCGCGGTGACCTCGTAGCTGTCCGGGCGGAACGAAAAGCCGCCGTTGGTGGACGCGATGGCCAGCACCAGCAGCGAGGCGAGCGCCAGCAGCAGGAAGGCACCGACGGCGAACTCGATGCGCGGAGCGCGTGCGTTCATAAGATCACCTTCAGGTCAAAACAACAACGCCGACATGGCGAAGTTTAACATCAGCACCAGCAAGTACGCGTAGACGACCGCGCGCGTGGTCGCGACGGAGGTGCCCTCGATGGTCGGTTCCGCGTGGTAGCCGACGAACGAGGCGACCAGCGCCGCGACGCCGCCGAACACGGCCGACTTCTGGAACGCGACCAGGAAGTCGTCGTGGAAGTCCACGGCATCCTTCAGCACCTGCCAGAACGTGCCCGCGTCGATGCCGATCACGTGCACCGCCTCGAAGTAGCTCGCGGTGATGCCGAGGCTGCAGAAGAAGCCGGTGAGCAGCGGCAGGGTGATGACGGCGGCCCAGAAGCGCGGGGCGACGGCGCGCTCGACGGGGTCCACGGCCATCAGGCCGAGGGCGGTGATCTGGTCGGTGGCGCGCATCAGCCCCAGCTCTGCGGCGATGGAGCTGCCGGCGCGACCGATGAACAGCAGCGCGGTGAGTACCGGCGCGAGCTCGCGGTACAGGCCGAGCCCGACCAGCGCGCTGATCTGGTTGGCCGCGCCGTAGGTCTCCAGCGCGCGGTACCCCAGCAACGTGACCGACAGGCCGACGAAGGCGCCGCCGACCGCGATGATCGGCAGGCTGCGCGCGCCGATCTTGTAGATCTCGCGGACGAGTTCGCGCCAGAACGTGGCGGTCGGGCGCGAGGCGCGCAGCACCGACAGCGCGAAGAGGCCGCCGCGGCCGAGCGAGCGGATCGATTCGAAGGCGCTCATGCGGCTGCCGTCCTCGCGTCGCCCATGTCGAACGGGATGGGGCCGTCCGCGCGCCCTTCCAGGAACTGGCGGATCAGCGGGTCGCTGCTGGCCTGCAGGCTGTGCGGCGTGCCGGAAAACGCGATGCGTCCGTCCGCGATCACGACCGCATGGTCGGCGACCGGCAACGTCTCGTGCACGTGGTGGGTCACGACGATGCTGGTCAGGCCGAGGGTGTCGTTGAGGCGGCGGATCAGGTCCATGATCACGCCCGACGCGATGGGGTCGAGGCCGGTGAGCGGCTCGTCGTAGATCATCAGCGGCGGGTCGAGCGCGAGCGCGCGGGCGAGCGCGACGCGACGCGC
>CAMLHR010000162.1 GCA_946479915.1 uncultured Lysobacter sp. | reverse complement strand
CGGCAGCGACAGCCACGGATCGTCCATCAGCCGGGTCAGCAGCGCCATGTCCACGGTACCCGACGCGGCGAACGCGCCGCCCGCGTCGTACGCGACGCCGGCATGCCGGCCGGCCCAGGCGTCGAGCAACGCATTCGCGGGCCCCGTGTCGAACCCGCGGGCGTCGCCGCGCGCGGGCAGCAGCGTGAGGTTGGCGATGCCGCCGAGGTTCAGGACGGCGCGGTCCTCGCCGTCGTCGTGCAGCAGCGCGGCATGCAGGCCGGGCAGCAAAGGGGCGCCCTGGCCGCCCGCCGCCACGTCCCGCCGGCGGAACTCGGCGACCGTCGCGATGCCCGTGCGCTCGGCGATGCGGTGGCCGTCGCCGAGCTGCAGGGTGAACGGGTGCTGGCCGTCGCCCGTCGCGCCGCGGGGGCGATGGCGGATGGTCTGGCCGTGCGAGCCGAGCGCGGTGACGTCGGACGGCGCCACGCCCGCATCCGCGAGCAACGCCGACGCGGCGTCGGCAAAGGCGTCGGCGACGCGCGCATCGAGCGTGCCGTATTCCTCCAGCGAGCGCAGGTCGCCGCCCTGGCCGATCTCGACCAGGCGTGCGCGCAACGCGTCGTCCCACGGATAGGTGCGCGCAAGGACCATGCGCGGCGCGGCGGCGTCCGCGAACGACACCAGCGCGGCGTCGATGCCGTCGGCGCTGGTGCCCGAGATCAGGCCGAGGTAGAGGCCCGCTTCAGCGGCGTCGGGCATTGGCGCGACGGGTCGGCCCGGGCGGGGCTCAACCCTTGCTGGCGCGGCCGTTCGCCGGTGCGGCGGCGACGCGGGTGTCGGCGCGGTTCCGGGCCAGGGCCTCCAGGCGCGCCACGGTCGGTGCAACCTGCGCGCGGAACGCGACCAGCGCGTCGCCCTTCAGGGGTTCCGGCGGCGGCATCGTCACCTTGAGCGGATTGCGGTGCACGCCGTTGACGCGGAATTCGTAGTGCAGGTGCGGGCCGGTCGCCAGGCCGGAGCTGCCGACGTAGCCGATGACGTCGCCCTGGTTCACGCGCGCGCCCGGCTTGAACTTGCCGAAGCGGGACATGTGCGCGTACAGGGTGGTGTAGCCCTTGCCGTGGTCGAGCACGACGGTGCGCCCGTAGCCGCTCTTCCAGCCGACGAACGACACGCGCGCGTTGCCCGCGGCCATGATCGGCGTGCCGGCGCCCGCGCCGTAGTCCACGCCCTTGTGCGCGCGGGTGCGGCCCAGGATCGGGTGCCTGCGTGCGGTGCTGAAGCCGGACGTGATCCGCGCGTACGGGATCGGCATGCGGATGAAGGCCTTCTTCAGCGGCCGGCCGTCGGCGTCGTAATAGGCCACGGTGCCGTCGTACTCGAAACGGAAGCCCGTGTAGGTCTTGCCGCCGGTGGTGAACGTCGCGGCGCGGATGATGCCGCCGCCGATGCGCTCGCCCTCGCGCCAGGTCTCGTCGTAGACGACGCTGAAGCGGTCGCCTTTCTGCGCATCGGTGAAGTCGATGTCGTACTGGAAGATCTCGTCGGTCATCGCGACGATCGCCGCCGGGCTCAGGCCGGCGCGGCGCGCCGCGGCGTACAGCGAGGTCTCGATCTCGCCGGTCGCGGCGAGGGTGCGGACCTCGACCGGGCGCTCGATCACGAGTTCGCGGATGTTGTCGCCGGCGATGGCCAGCTCGACGCGGTGCAGGTCGTCGCGGTCGAAGCGGAACGCGCGGAGCGCGCCGTCGGCGGGCAGGTCGAAGGCGAGCTGCGCGCCGGGACGCAGGCGGGTGAGGATCTCGCGGGCGCCGGGCTGCTCGAGGATCTTGTACATGGTGGTCGCCGGGACGCCCATGTCCTCGAAGATCTCGCCCAGGGTCTGGCCCGACTCGACGGTGACGACCTGCCAGCTGTCGCCGGGCTGGGTGCGCTTGTGCCGCGACACCGGCAGCTCCGGCAGCGCGAGCGCGCGGGTGACCTGGCCGGAGGCGAGCGGCGCGGGTCGCGTGGCGTCGGAGAAACCGGGCACGATCGCGGCGAGCAGCATGCCGAGCGTCGCGACCAGGCTCGCCTGCGCCCATTGGCGGCGCGTCCAGCGGCCGTTGAAGCGCTCGCCGGTCGGCATGGCGATGCGGTTGCGGCGGTCGCGCGGCGAGCGCTCGTGCGCCTGGCGGGAAACGTTCGCGCTCATGCGAGCGTGCCCGCTACGATGGTGTGGTTCATGGATGGCTCCCCCGACCCCGTGAGGGGCGCGTAACGGCGCTACCATAATCACGTGAACTGGACGCGTCAAACCCTTGTCGGGCTTGGATTTTTTCGTGATCCAGACGTTAATTTGACTTAACTTCGCATTCACGGTCCGGCCCCTCGCCGGACCCCCCGACGGACCCCGAGACGTGAGCACCCAGGACGCCCTTTCCCTCATCGCCCGCGGCGCCGACGAGATCCTCAAGCGCGAGGAACTCGCCGAGCGCCTGGCGACCGGCCGTCCGCTCCGGGTCAAGGCCGGCTTCGACCCCACCGCCCCGGACCTCCACCTGGGCCACACCGTCCTGCTCAACAAGATGCGACAGTTCCAGGAGCTCGGCCACCGGGTGATCTTCCTGGTGGGCGACTTCACGGGGATGATCGGGGACCCGAGTGGCAAGCACGCGACCCGCAAGCCCCTCACCCGCGAGGACGTCGCGGCCAACGCCCGCACGTACGCGGACCAGGTCTTCAAGGTGCTCGACCGGGAGCGCACGGAACTGCGGTTCAACAGCGAGTGGTTCGACCGGATGACCGCCGCGGACATGGTGCGGCTGGCCGGGCAGCACACCGTGGCGCGCATGCTCGAGCGCGACGATTTCGCCAAGCGGTTCGGCGCGCAGCAACCCATCGCCATCCACGAGTTCCTGTATCCGCTGGTGCAGGGCTACGACTCGGTGGCGCTGGAGGCGGACGTCGAGCTCGGCGGCACCGACCAGAAGTTCAACCTGCTCATGGGGCGAGGCCTGCAGGAACACTTCGGACAGAAGCCACAGGTGGTGCTGACCATGCCGCTCCTTGAAGGGCTGGACGGCGTGCAGAAGATGAGCAAGTCGCTCGGCAACTACATCGGCATCGACGAGCCGGCGATCGACATCGTCACCAAGGCGATGAAGATCGGCGACGACCTGATGTGGCGCTGGATCGAACTGCTCAGCTTCGAGATCGGGATGGACGAGGCGAAGGCGCTGCGTCGCGACATCGAGGCCGGCGCGTTGAATCCGCGCGACGTGAAGTTGCGGCTGGCGCGCGAACTTGCCGCGCGCTTCCACGGTGCGGCTGCGGCCGACCAGGCCGTGGCCGGCTGGAACGCGGCGGTGCGCGGCGAGGGCGACACGGCGCAACTGCCGCTGCGCGACGTGGTCGTGCCGGCCGAGGGCTTGCGCATCGCGGCGCTGCTGAGCGCGGCGGGCCTGGCGACCAGCAATTCCGAGGCCAATCGCAAGCTCCGCGAAGGCGCGGTGCGCATCGACGGCGTCGTCGTCGAGGATCCGGGGCTGGTGCTGGGCCCCGGCTTCGAGGGCGTGCTGGCGATCGGCAAGCGCAACTTCGCGCGCGTCCGACTGGCGGCCGGGGCGTAACGGCGCCGCGTCGACGCAAACCCCACGCGGGTCGGTGCACGCTGCGCGCATGGACTGGATGCAACAACTCGGGGTGGTCGGCGGGGTGGCCTTCGCGATGCTGCTCGGCGGCGCGGTGGGCTTCGACCGGGAGCGCCGCAACCGGCCGGCCGGGTTCCGCACGCACATGCTGGTGGCCGGCGCTGCCGCGCTGATCGTAGGCATGGGCCGGCTGATGGTCGCCGAGCGCATGGGCCTGGACGCATCGAGCGTGCTGCGGCTGGACCCGTTGCGCCTGGTGGAGGCGGTCATCGCCGGCGTCGCCTTCATCGGCGCCGGCACGATCTTCAACCAGCGCCGCGGCGCGGGGATCACGGGCATCACCACGGCGTCGTCGCTGCTGATGGTCGCGATGATCGGCATCGCCGCGGGCCTCCACTACCACGTGGTGGCGCTGGCGGTGACGGTCCTGACCCTCCTCGTGCTGGCTGGATTGAAGGCCGTCGAGCACCACTTGGAACGTCGGGCCGGGCGGGGGGACTGAACGGTTCACGACGACCCCGATCCGGGCCTTCATTCCCTGTTGACGCCGATCCGAAACGCCCTACAATGTGCGGCTCCCTCGGGCGAACAGCCCCTGGGGACGGAACGCGGCGCTGA
>CAMLHR010000161.1 GCA_946479915.1 uncultured Lysobacter sp. | reverse complement strand
GGCCGCACCGCGAGCGCGTTCACGGCACAGATCGGCGCGATGGTCAGCCGCGAGGAAGTGGACGCGATCAGGACGCTGGGCCTGGACCCGATCGACCTGCTGGTCCTGCCGCGGCTGATCGCCCTGCTGGTGATGCTGCCGCTGCTGACGTTCCTGGCGATGGTCGCCGGCCTCGCGGGCGGCCTGACCGTCGGCGCGCTGAGCCTGGACATTCCCGCCGAGCAGTACTTCAACCGCATGCAGGACACGATCGAGCTGCGGCACTTCTGGGTCGGCCTGTCGAAGGCGCCGGTGTTCGCGACGGTGATCGGCCTGATCGGTTGCCTGGAGGGCCTGCAGGTCAAGGGCACCGCGCAGTCCGTCGGCGAGCGGACGACCTCGGCGGTCGTGCAGTCCATCGCGCTGGTGATCGTGCTCGATGCGATCGCGGCGATGTGGTTCATGTACATGGACTTCTGAGGATGGCCGACGACTGCCCCGACGACATCGCCATCCGCGTGCGCGGCCTGCACAACCGCTTCGGCGACCAGGTCGTGCACGACGGGCTCGACCTCGACGTGCGCCGCGGCGAGGTGCTGGGCGTCGTCGGCGGCTCGGGCAGCGGCAAGTCGGTGCTGATGCGCTCGATCATCGGGCTGCGCGAGCCGGACGCCGGCGCGATCGAGGTGCTGGGCGTGGACGCGCGCAGCGACGACCCCGAGGACCGCCACTACATCCAGCGGCGGACCGGCGTCCTGTTCCAGGACGGCGCGCTGTTCTCCTCGCTCACGGTCGGCGAGAACGTCCAGGTCCCGCTCAAGGAGCACCACCGCGAGCTGCCCGAGACCCTGCGCTACGAACTGGCGCTGCTGAAGGTCAAGCTCGCGGGCCTGCCCGCCGACGCGCTGGACAAGCTGCCGTCGCAGCTGTCGGGCGGCATGCGAAAGCGCGCCGGCCTGGCCCGCGCGCTTGCGCTCGACCCGCCGCTGCTGTTCCTGGACGAACCCACCGCGGGCCTGGACCCGATCGGCGCCGCGGCGTTCGACCGCCTGGTCCGGACCCTGCAGGAGGCGCTCGGGCTGACCGTCTTCCTGATCACCCACGACCTCGACACGCTCTACGCCATCTGCGACCGCGTCGCCGTGCTGGCCGACCGCAAGGTGGTCGTGAACGCGCCCCTCGGGGAGGTGGAGCGATCGGACCATCCATGGATCCGCGAGTACTTTCACGGGCCGCGCGCCCGGGCGGCACGCAAGTAGGCATTAGAATCCGACCATGGAAACCAAGGCCAACTACGTCCTCATCGGCGCGTTCACCCTCGGGGTGGTGGCCTTCGTGCTGCTGTTCGCGCTGTGGGCGGCCCGGTGGTCGTCGCAGCAGGCCTGGGACCACTACGACGTGGTCTTCGAGGAGGCCGTGACCGGCCTGTCCGAAGGCGGCACCGTGCAGTACAACGGCATCGCGGTCGGCACGGTCGAGGACCTCTCGCTGATGCCCAACGACCCGCGCAAGGTCGTCGCGCGCATCCGGGTGGAGGCCGACACGCCGGTCCGCGTGGACACCCGCGCGAAGCTGTCCATCACCGGTCTGACCGGCACCACGTTCATCCAGCTCACCGGCGGCTCGCCGGGCGCCGAGCCGTTGCGCAAGACGCCCGGGCACGACGTCCCGGTGATCCCGACCGAGCCGTCGGCGCTGCAGAACATCGCGCAGACCGCGGACCGCATCGTCGCGCGCGTGGACGAGATCCTCAGCGAGGAGAACGTGGCCCACGTGTCGGCGACGCTCGAGAACCTGGAGGCCGTGACCGAGGCGCTGGCGCTGCAACGGCGCGACCTGTCCGAACTCGTCGTCTCCGCGCGCGCCTCGGCCCAGGAGCTCGAGGCCACGCTGCGCGCGACCCGTGGCGCCGTCGAGGGACTCGACCGCGAGCTCGTCTCCGAGCTGCCGGGGCTGGTCGCCAAGCTCGACCATGCACTGGTCCAGCTCGAGCAGGCCAGCACCAACGCCAACTCGCTCATCGCCGAGAACCGCGCGCCGATTTCCGAGTTCACCCAGGGCGGCCTGCAGCAGGTCGGCCCGACGCTGGTCGAGCTGCGCACGCTGATCCGCGACCTGCGCCGGGTCGCCAACCGCTTCGACGGCAACCCGGCGGGCTACGTGCTCGGCCGCGAGCAACCGAAGGAGTTCGAACCCGAATGACGTGCTTCCCACGCCCGAGTCGCGCCCTCCTCGCCGCCGCCGTGGTCGTGCTGGCCGCCGGCTGCTCGATCCTGCCCGAGAAGACGCCGCTGTCGCTGTACGCGCCCGACCCGCGCATCCAGCCCGCGGCCGACTGGCCGAGCGTCGCGTGGCAGCTGGTGGTCCCGCGGCCGAGCGCCGGCGCGCTCGTGGACTCCGCCCGCATCGCCGTGCGCCCGGTGCCGGCGGAACTGCAGGTCTACAAGGGCGCGGTGTGGACGCAGCCCGGTCCGGACATCGTGCAGGACGCGATCGTGCACGGCTTCGAGGACTCCGGCCGCATCGGCGGCGTCGCGCGCCGGGGCGAAGGCATCAACGCGGACTTCCAGCTGCTGCTGGACGTGCGCCGCTTCGAATCGGACTACGGCGGCACGGGCACGCCGTCGGCGGTCGTCGAGATCGGCGCGAAGCTGCTCGCGGACGATGCGGACCGGGTCGTGGCCAGCCGGCTGTTCCGCCATGCCGTGCCCGCCGGTGGCACCGATGTCGGCAGCGTCGCCGCGGCGTTCGAGCAGGCGCTGGGTGATGCCACGCGTGACGTCGTGGGCTGGACGCTGGTCGAGGGCGAGCGCCACATGGCCGCGGCGGGGGGCACGGCGGAATGACGGAGAGCGAACGCGACACGATGGAATACGACGTCGTCGTCGTCGGCGCCGGGCCCGCGGGCCTGGCCTTCGCCATCCGCCTCAAGCAGGCCTCGCCGGACACCAGCGTGTGCGTCATCGAGAAGGCCTCGACGATCGGCGCGCACATCCTCTCCGGCGCCGTCATCGAGCCCGGCCCGCTGGACGCGCTGCTGCCCGGCTGGCGCGACGCGCCGCCACCGATCTGCGTGCCTGCCGCGCAGGACGAGTTCTGGTTCCTCGGGAAGGACAGCGCTAGACGCCTGCCCGTGCCCCCGGGCATGCGCAACCACGGCAACTTCATCGTCAGCCTGGGCGCGATGTGCGCCTGGATGGCCCCGCAGGCCGAGGCGCTGGGGGTCGAGATCTACCCCGGCTTCGCCGCCGCCGAGACCCTGCATGACGCCGACGGGCGCGTCGCCGGCGTGCGCATCGGCGACATGGGCATCGCGAAGGACGGCAGCCACAAGCCCGGCTACACCCAGGGCATCGACATCCGCGCCAAGGTGACGGTGCTCGCCGAGGGCGCGCGCGGCCACCTGACCAAGCGCCTCGTCGAGCGCTTTTCCCTGGACGCCGACAGCGACCCGCAGGGCTACTCGATCGGGATCAAGGAACTCTGGCAGGTGCCGGAGGACCGCGTCTCGCCGGGGAAGATCGTGCACACGCTCGGCTGGCCTGCCGATACCGCGACCTACGGCGGCAGCTTCCTCTACCACCTGGACGGCGGCCGCATCGCGCTCGGGTACGTGAGCGGCCTGGACTACCGCGACCCGGAGTACCGGCCGTGGGAAGCCTTCCAGCAGTGGAAGCACCATCCGCTGGTCAGGCCCTTGCTCGAGGGCGGCAACGTCCTGTCGGCCGGGGCGCGCGCCATCGTCACCGGCGGCTGGCAATCGCTGCCCCGCGTCGAGATGCCCGGTGCGCTGCTGGTCGGCGACACGGCGGGCCTGCTCAACGTGCCGAAGATCAAGGGCACGCACCAGGCGATCCGCAGCGGCATGCTGGCGGCCGAGCACCTGGTCGCCACCGGCCTCGCGCCAGAGGGCTTCGACGCGAAGCTGCGCGCCTCGCCGGCGATGGCGGAGCTGCGCAAGGTCCGCAACATCAAGCCCGGCTTCAAGAAGGGCCTGTGGGTAGGCCTGCTCAACGCCGCGTGGGAGACCGCGACCGGCGGCCGCTCGCCCTGGACGCTGCGCAACAGGCCGGACTGGTGTTCGCTCGAGAAACTCGACGGACCGGTGTCGCTGGCCCGGGACGACGAGGATCGCGACTATGTCGCGCGCGAGCTGGCCCCGCGCGACCGGCTGGCCGGCGTCTACTTCGCCGCCACCGAACACGACGTGGACCAGCCGGTGCACCTGGTGGTCCACGACACGGATGTCTGCGTC
>CAMLHR010000160.1 GCA_946479915.1 uncultured Lysobacter sp. | reverse complement strand
CCGCTTGGCGCCGGCTTCCAGCCCGGCCTTCAGGCTCGCCTCCAGGAACTCGTCGATGTCGCCGTCGAGCACCTTCTGCGTGTCGCTGCGCTCGATGCCGGTGCGCAGGTCCTTGATGCGCGACTGGTCGAGCACGTAGTTGCGGATCTGGCTGCCCCAGCCGATGTCGGACTTGCTGGCCTCGAGGGCGTCCTTCTCGGCGTTGCGCTTCTGCACCTCCAGCTCGTAGAGCTTGGCGGCGAGCATCTTCATGGCGCGGTCGCGGTTGGCGTGCTGGCTGCGCTCGGTCTGGCAGGCGACGACCGTGTTGGTCGGGACGTGCGTGATGCGCACTGCCGACTCGGTCTTGTTCACGTGCTGGCCGCCGGCGCCCGAGGACCGGTAGACGTCGGTCCGCAGGTCCGCGGGGTTGATGTCGATGTCGATGTCGTCGTCCACCTCCGGCGACACGAACACCGAGGTGAAGCTGGTGTGCCGGCGGTTGTCGGAGTCGAACGGCGACTTGCGCACCAGGCGGTGCACGCCGATCTCGGTCTTCAGCCAGCCGTACGCGTGGTCGCCCTCGACCCGGAACGTGGCGGACTTGATGCCCGCGACCTCGCCGCCGGACACCTCGAGCAGCTCGGTCTTCCAGCCGCGCGACTCGGCCCAGCGCAGGTACATGCGCAGCAGCATCTCGGCCCAGTCCTGCGCCTCGGTGCCGCCGGCGCCGGCCTGGATGTCCACGAACGCGGGATGGGAATCCATCTTCCCGGAGAACATGCGCTGGAACTCGAGCTGCTCCACGCCGCGGGCATGGCGCTCGACGTCTTCGGCGACGGCCGTGGCGGTCTCGTCGTCGGACTCGGCCTCGGCCAGCTCCAGCAGTTCGCCGGCGGAGGCCAGGCCCTCGGACAGCGTGCGGATGCCGTTGACGGTCTTGTCGAGCGTCGCGCGCTCGCGCCCGAGCGCCTGCGCGCGCTCGGCGTCGTTCCACACGTCGGGATTCTCGAGCTCGCGCTCGACTTCCTCCAGGCGCTCTACCCGGGCGTCGTAGTCAAAGAAACCCCCTCAGCGCATCCAGCCGACCTGTCAGGTCGGCGATGCGCTGGCGGATCGGGTTGAGCTCGATCATGCGGCTGTGTCCGGCGTGCTTCAAAAGGCCGGCGATTTTATCGCACCTCGAACTCGCCCACGAGGACGGTCGCGTCCCGTTCCGGCAGGCGCAGCGTCACCGCGTGGTCCTGCTGGCGCGGCGTGCCCCACCCCGTGGTCAGCTTCAGCATCAGCGTCGTCGCACCGGTCACCACCTGCTGGCGGTCGCCGAAATAGTGCGCCTCGACCCGGTAGGTGCCGGGCTTCGCGTCGCGCAGCAGGAACTCCTCCGGACCGTAGCCGCCCGTGAAGTCGTCGGAGATGAGGCCGCCCTGGTACGTGCGCGGGTTGGCGTAGTAGCACTTCTCGCCGTTCGGGTCGGTGACCCACAGGTCCATGTCGCTGTTGTCGCTGTCCCACGACAGGACCACCCGCAGGTCCAGCGGCAGGTTGCGCAGGAGGCGGCGGTCGACGAACGCGGTGTCGAGCGGTTCCGGGCTCGTGGCGACGATCCGGTTCAGCTCGTTCAGCGCGACCAGTTCGATCTCCGCGAAGCGGCTGTCCCATTCGCGCACGACGACCTCGTACAGGCGCTCGATCGCTTCCTGCCGCCTGCCGGTCTCCGCCAGCGCGAGGCCCAGGTCGCGGTGGCTCTGGGGTTCCTCGCCGGCCATGTCGAGCACCTGCCGGAACACGTCGACCGCCAGCGGCCAGGCGTCGGCCTGGGCGAGCCGGTAGCCCAGCACGCGCAGGACGTGGCGGTTCTCCAGGTCCATCTCGGCCAGGTTGGACAGCACCCGCAGGGCCTCGTCGCGGCGGCCGCGCTCGAGCAGCAGGTCGGCGACGTCGAGGTAGAACGCGCTGCTGTCGGCATGGCTGTCGCGTTCGTCCAGGTAGAGCGCGTAGATCTCGCCCGGCGCCGCGTCGCGCAGCCGGCGCGCGTACGGGGAATCCGGCTCCCAGGGCTGGAGGCGGACCGTGATGCCGTCGCCCGGGGCCGGGCCCGCGACCGCGTCGGCGTCCTCGATGCGCGACCCCGTCACCTGGATCCGGTCGAGCGACGTCGCCCCCGGGTGCACCGGTGTCGGGGGCGCCATCGGCGCCGCAGCGGCAGTCGGTGCGGGCTCGCCCACCATCCGCGCACTGGCAGCCTGTTCGGCCGCCTGGAGGGCGTCCGCCCGCGGGTCGTCGCGCTTGGCCGGCGGCGGGAGTGTCTTGGGGAAGTCGTGCTCCCACCATGCGATGCGCTCCGCGAACGCCGCGGCGACGCGATCCAGCTGCTCGCCGCGTGACAGCTCGCGCGTTTCCCGCCATTGCCGCCGCAGCGCCGCGACGCGCTCGCGCAGCGCCGGCGGCGCGGGGATGTCGTGGCGCACGTAGTCGGCCGGGTCGTCGAGCACCAGCAGCGACGTGCCCGGCGTGACGAGCGAGAAAGCGCGGCCGAGCCGTGCGATCGCCTCGCGGTTCCGGTCGGGGTCCGCCGACAGCGCGGCGACGCGCCAGGACGCCCAGGCGGTGGCCGCCTGCGGGCTGGGCGATGCGGAGGCGCCCACCGGGAGCTCGACCACCTGCGTGGCCCCGGCCGTCTCCAGCCGGGCGCGGATCGTGCCGTCCGGACGCACCAGGCGGCCGGCGACGCGCAGCAACCCGTCCTGGACGAACGGCGATTCGGCGACCAGGTCCGCCACGCCGTCGCCATCGAGCGAGGCGACCCGGGTCCCGACGGTCGTCAGCGCGGCGACGGCGTCATCCAGCGCGTCCGTGCCCTGCCAGGACACGAGGCGGCCGCCGCGCGCGCCGGCGAGCTCCGCGAGGCGGGTAGCGTCGGTGCGTGCGCCGGCCGAGGACAATGCGTAGAAACGCTGCCCTTCGAGCAGCGCCGGGAACGCGCCATCGCCGTAGTTGCCCAGCCCGTCCGAGACGAGCAGGTATTCCCCGATCCCCGGCGCCGGGGTCCAGTCCGCCAGGTTGGTCGCGCCGTCCAGCGGCGCGCGTTCGAGCGCGGCGCGGAGCGCCTGCCAGTCGCCGTCGCGGATCGCGAACGTGCCGCCGTCCTCGCCGACGTCGCGCAGCAGGCGCAGCGTGACGTTGCCGTTGCCCATCGCGGCGAAGTACCGATCCAGGACCGCGTACTCGCTCGCGCGGTCGCGGTGGACGGCGGAGCCGGAGGCATCCCACAGCAGCCCGATCGACGTCGGCAGGTCGCGCGGACGCGGCTGCGGCAACCGGACCGGGAGTTCCGCGAGGACGTAGTGCTCGCCGTCCACGACCGTCGCGTACGCCCGCGCGGTCGCCTGCACCGGGAAGCGCAGGACGAGCCCCGTCGCCGGGCGGAAGTCGTCGCGTTCGACCTCGGCCACGTAGCCGCCGGACCACCGGCGGAAGTCCAGCGCCTCGAACGCGCCGGAGACGCCAGGCTCGGACGCGAGGTCCGGGGCGCTGACCCGCAGCGAGAAGTCCCCTGCCCCGGCGAGCAGGTGCACCGGCACGTCGAGCCGCCAGGCGTCGCCGTCCCGGCGCATCGTTTCATCCAGGACCAGCCGCACCTGGCGGGTGCCTCTGGCCGGAATCGGATAGACCCGCAGGCGGAAATGGTTGCCGGCGACCTGTTCGAGCAGGGCCGGGTCCACGTTGCGCCGCTCGATGCTCTCGAACACCTGGCGACCCTGGGCCTTGGGCACCGGCACGGCGTCGCGCATCGTGCCTTCGATGTCGAGCGCGAAGCCGGCGACCCGCTGGCCGGGCTGCAACGGGAACTGCAGCGTGCCTTCCAGCGGACGGTCGTTCGGGTTGTGCAACGTGATCAGTAGTGTCGTTCGCGCCAGGCTGCCGCTGGCCTCCACCGTGACCTCCGCGGACGCGAGCCGGACCGGTTGCTCGGCGCCGCGCACGTCCACCAGTGGCGGGAGCGGACGCGGCAGCGGGCGCGGACGCACGTGCTGCTGTGCCTGCGCGCAGGACAGGGTGGCCAGGATCGCCACGGCGACGAATGCTCGGAAGGCAGGCTTCATCGGATTTCCCCGGATGGTCGACAGGGTTGACGTCGGCCGCGGGCCATTCAGGCCGCGCTTCGATGAACCACGACCAACTGGACCGCGACGCCGCCGCGGTAATCGTCGGGTTCGAGGCGGAACGCGATGCGGACGCGCGGCGGCAACGCGGCGTCGTCGCC
>CAMLHR010000159.1 GCA_946479915.1 uncultured Lysobacter sp. | reverse complement strand
AGCGCCTGACCTGGGTCGAAACCCACTACAGCGTGTTCGAGCAGCTCGCGAAGCGGGGCTGCTGGATCCAGGTCACCGCCGGCGCGCTCACCGGGCGCTTCGGCCGCCGGGTGAAGTACTGGGGCGAGCGCTTCCTGGGGGAGGGCATCACGCACATCCTGGCCACGGACGCCCACCATCCCCGCCGCCGGCCGCCGTTGCTGGCGGAAGCGCGCGAGGCGGCGGCGAAGCTGCTGGGGGAGGCCGAAGCCGACCACCTGGTCAGCACCCGGCCGCAGGGGATCGTGGACAACCTGGCGCCGGAGGACATCCCGGCCCTGCCGGAGCCGACCGCCGCGGCCATGGCGGCGCGCGCGCCGTCCTTTTGGCAGCGCCTGAGGGGCGCTGCATAATCGAGTGTTCCCGGTCACAGTTCTGATGAGGTCGCCCAGCGCATGAAATCCGTCACCGGTCTGTTGGCCACGCTCTTCCTGCTCATCGGCTGCGCCTCCAGCCCGGCGCCGCGCAACGCCCTGGTGGGCGAGGTCCTGCCGGCGCCGGACACGACCTCCGCGTCAGGTGCCTACGAGGGCGGCGGCGACTACCGGATCGGCGCGCAGGACCTGCTAGAGGTCAGCGTGTTCGGCGTGGACGACCTGACCCAGGAAGTCCGGGTCAACTCCAACGGACAGGTGTCGTTGCCGCTGATCGGCGCGGTCATGGCGGGCGGGAAGACCATTCCCGAGCTCGAGCAGCTGATCGCCGCGAAGCTGTCCGAAGGCTACCTGCAGAACCCGCAGGTCAGCGTCTTCGTCAAGGAATTCACCAGCCAGCGCGTGACGCTCGGCGGGGCTGTCGAAAAACCCGGCATCTATCCGATCACGGGCAAGACGACGCTGCTGCAGGCGATCGCGATGGCCGAAGGGGTGACCGAGCTGGCGGACATGAGTGCGGTCGTGCTGTTCCGCACGATCGACGGCAAGCGCGCGGCGGCGGTCTACGACCTGCGCGAAATCACCGGCGGTCGCATGGACGACCCGCAGATCTACGGGGACGACATCGTCATGATCGAGCAGTCCGGCAGCAAGACCGCGTTCCGCCGCATCGTCGAGTCGATCCCGATCCTGGGCGTGTTCCGCTGGTACTAATGAATTTCCATTTCCGGCCGCCGCGCCGACGCATCAAGGACGACTCGCTCAATGTCTGAAGACAACCTGCCGGCACCTCAGGGTCCGGCCGACGACGGCCGGCGCCTGCCTGCGCATCGCGACCAGTTGCCGGTCGCAGGGGGCGGGCACACGCTGGCGCTGGACCTCTATCGGGACGAGCGTCCGCGCGACGACGACGAGATCGACCTGCTCGCGTACTGGCGGATCCTGGTCAAGCGGCGCTGGCTGGTGCTTGGCGTGCTTGCCGGCACGCTGGCGCTGGCGTTGCTGGCAACGCTGCTCATGCCGTCGATCTATCGCGGCACCACGACACTGCAGATCGATCGCGAAGTGATGGAGGTGCTGCAGGTCGAAGGCATGCAGCCGGTCGAAGGGCAGGGGAACGACTTCTACCAGACACAGTACGAGCTGCTGCAAAGCCGCGCGCTCGCCGAACGGGTGGCGGACGAGTTGAACCTGGCTGGCCGCGTCGACCAGCTTTCGCCCCCCTCGTGGTGGGAGCGCCTGACCGGCCTGTTGCGGCCCGACCAGGGCGCGCCGGAGGGCGCCGAGGACAAGGCCGACACGAGCGAGGAACTGCGCGCTGCCGCGCGTTTCGTCCTCAACGGGACCGAGATCGAACCGGTGCGCAATTCCCGGCTGGTGCGGATCCACTTCGACAGCCAGATCCCGCAGCTCTCGGCGCGCGTCTCCACCGCCCTGGCCGAAGGGTTCATCGCCTCGGCCATCGAGCGCCGCTTCGGCGCCTCGTCGTACGCGCGCAACTACCTCGAGGACCAGCTGGCGGAAATGAAGGGCCGCCTGGAGCAGTCCGAGCGCGCACTGGTGGAATTCGCGCAGGAAGAAGGCCTGGTCAACATGGGCGACGGCACCTCGCTCGCCAGCCAGAACCTCACCGAACTCAACGCGCAGCTCGCCGCCGCGCAGGCCCAGCGCATCGCGGCGCAGGCGCGCGCCGCGCAGGCCAGCGGCAGCAGCGGCGCGGCGCTGCCCGCCGACATGCTGGCCAACTCGATCATCCGCACGCTGCAGCAGCAGCGCGCGCAGTTGCAGGCCGAGTACCAGGAGCAGCTGCAGGTCTTCAAGCCCGAATACCCGTCCATGCAGCAGTTGCAGGGACAGATCGACGCGCTCGACGCGTCCATCGCCAAGGAGCTCGCGGCGATCCGCGCCTCCGTGCAGGCCGAGTACGCGGCGGCCCTGGCGCAGGAGAACATGCTGGTCGCCAAGATCGACGAGCTGCGCAACGCCACGCTCAACGTGGACCAGCGCAGCATCCGCTACAACATCCTCAAGCGCGAGGTGGACACCAACCGCGAGCTCTACGACGGCCTGCTGCAGCGCTTCAAGGAGATCGGCGTCGCCGGCGGCGTGACCGCCAACAACATCGCGATCGTGGACCGCGCGCAGGTGCCGCAATCCCGTTACAAGCCGAACCTGGCGCTGAATCTCGCGCTGGGCCTGGTGCTCGGCCTGATGCTGGGCGTGCTGATCGCACTGGTGCTCGAGTTCCTGGACGACACGCTCAAGACGCCGGACGACATCGAGCAACGACTGCGCGTGCCCCTGCTCGGCATCATCCCGAAGCTCAGCAAGGAATCGCCGCAGGAGGCCTTCGTGGATCCGCGCTCGGCGTTCGCCGAGGCGTACCGCTCGGTGCGCACCGCCTTGCAGTTCTCCACCGACCAGGGCGTGCCACGCATCCTGCTGGTCACCAGCCCGGTGCCGGCGGAAGGCAAGTCCACCACCGCGCTGACGCTGGCGCGGAACTTCGCGCAACTCGGCAAGCGCGTGCTGCTGATCGAGGCCGACCTGCGCAACCCGTCGCTGCACAAGGCGATGAACGTGCGCGCCGAGCAGGGGCTGAGCACGCTGCTCGCCGGATCCGCCGGCCCGGGCGACGTCATCATCGACAGCGCGGATGCCAACCTGAAGATGATCCTCGCCGGCCCGCTGCCGCCCAATCCGGCGGAGCTGCTGTCCGGCTCCCGGCTGATTTCGCTGCTGGCGGTCGCCTCCGAGAAGTACGACCAGGTGATCATCGACGGGCCGCCGGTGCTGGGCATCGCCGACGCGCCGATCCTCTCCAACGCAGCCAGCGGCACGCTGCTCGTGGTGCAGGCCGGCAAGACCAAGATCAGCACCGCACAGACCGCGCTCAAGCGCCTGTTGGCCGCGCGCGCGCGCGTCATCGGCGCGCTGCTCACCCAGTACGACGCCAAGGCCACCGGCTACGGCTACGACTACGAGTCGTACTACGCTTACGGGGCACCGACGACGCACCGACTCGGAAGGGGATGACCGCCACAGCCGCCGAGGCACTGGAACTCGCGCTCTGGCTGCACCGCGCGCCGCAACGGCGCGCTGCGCTGCTCGGGCGCCCGTTGCCGGCCGGCATCGGCCAACTCCTGCGGGTCGCGGCCGGCGCCCGGGACCAGGTGGCCGCGGCGGCGCTGATCACCGGCGAACCCGAGGCCGAGATCCTCGAGGCGGTGCGCTTCTATATCCAGCAGGTCCTGTTCCACGAAGAGGCGGATGCGTGGCGTGTCCTGGGCCTGAACCCGGGTGCGACCGAGGCGAAGGCCCGCGAGCACCACCGCCTGCTCCAGCACTGGCTCCACCCCGACCGCCGCGGCCCCGACGACTGGGACGCCATCTACGCCACCCGCGTCAACCGCGCCTGGACCGAGATCCGCACCGGCAAGGCCGATGCGGGTAGGAGCCGCTACAGCGGCGATGCCGTCGCGGTGGGTGGGAGCCGCTTCAGCGGCGATTTCCCAGTCCCGGTCCCACGCCGCAGCAAATCCAAGATCGCCACCGTCGTCGTCCTCCTCGCCTGCATCGGCCTCCTGGTCGCGATCGCCCTGCGGAACGACCAGCCGCCCGAATGGCGCGACCCGCGCACCCTGCTGGCGACCGAGCCCGCGGCGCCCCCGACGACCACGGTCGCCAACAGCGAAGTCGTCGCCGGCGCCACGCTTGTCGCCGCGCTGGACGCCATTGCCGCCGAAGCCGCCACCCGCGTCGCCGCCGTCGTCCAGCCCGACCCGCCGCCTGCGGGAGCCACGTCAGCGGCTCCTGTGGGAGCCACTTCAGTGGCGACATCG
>CAMLHR010000158.1 GCA_946479915.1 uncultured Lysobacter sp. | reverse complement strand
CCTGGTTGTTGTTGGGGCAGCTGTCGGAGTCGCAGCCGAACCAGGTGTCGACGCACGGCTCGGGCACGTCGCAGCTGGCGAGCGTGTCCATCCCGCCGGTGGTCTCGGTGGCCTCGGTGGGCGTGCCCGAGTCGGTGGTCGGGGGAGCGGTCGTCGACTCGGTCGACGCCGGTTCCGTGGCCGCGGGCTCGGTCGCGGCGGTGTCGGACTCGGTCTCTTGCGGTCCGGGTTTGTCGCCGCAAGCGCTGGTGCATATCGCCAGCGAGATCGCCATGAACGTCGTGCGTGGGCAGGGCATCGCGCTGGAGCGATGCAGGGACCGTGCCCTGGGGATTGGCCAGTCGTCCTCCGGAGGTGGGGCCGGGCGAGCCTGTCACAGCGACACAGGCGTCAGACTTGACTGCTCGTGCGAGGGCGTGGGCGGCGGATCGGCTACGCTCGAGCCCGATGTCGCGACGATTCCTGCTCGGGGCGCTGCTGGGGTGTGCGTGTGAGGCGGCGGTCGAGCTGCCGCCCGGGTGGCACGAGGCGACGGCGATGTGCGCCGCGGATGCGCCGCCGGAGGTGATCGCCAGGCGGGTGCCCGACCAGCGATTCAAAGAAGCACTGGCGGCGGCGGAGAAGGTGGTCGCCTCGCGGGACATGAAGATCGCCACCGAGGACTACGCGGCGATGGACCTCCGGCGGCGCGAGGTCTTCATCCGCACTTCCGCCCTGGCGGTCGGAGTGACGTCGTGCCCGCTGGCCGACAAGCTGCAGGAGCAGGCCGACGCGACGCCCGGGCCGCGCGACCTCGCCGACACGGTGAAGGTGCTCGAGGCGCTGCAGGCGACCGGGCCGGAGTACTTCGTGCAGGTCCTCGCGGCGGGCTGCGCCGAGATCGCGTCGTGCGGCCGCGAGTGCGCGCCCGGGCTGACGCGGGCGGCCACGGTGCCGCCGCACGAGCGAGCCCGGGCGCTGGCGGCCGGCTGCGCGGCGTTCGGCACCAAGGACAGCCTCGGCGAGGCGGGCGTGGTCTCGTTCACGCGGGCGCGGGTGACCGACTTTTTAAATGTCGGCGCGCCGCTGTTCGATCCGCCGGCGGCGGCGCGGGTCCAGGAGCTGCGTGCGCGGCTGGAGCTGTGACGTGGTCATTTGGGCATGTTCTTTTGGACATGCCTAAAGGAACACGTGATTTGGAACATGCGCTTTTGAACATGTCCCGAGAGGGAGCGGCGCAGCGTCGGGCGGGGAGGCCATGCCCTGACGGTCATGGCCTGCACGCCCGCTTCGTCCTGGCCTACTGGACCGAGAGCGTCAGGGTGTAGTTGCCCGAGCCGCTGTAGGCGACCACGTAGTAGGTGTAGTAGCCGGCGGTGCCGGCGTAGCTGATCGACTCGCTGCTGGTAGCGCCTTCGGACTTGGCGACCTGCGCCCACGCGCTGCCGTTCCACTTGAGGAGGTACAGGTCGAAGTCGGTGCCCGCCGGGCCCGTGAGGCACGCCTTGTGGGTCTTCGCCGTCGCCTGGTTGTAGTACGAGCCGTTCGGCTGGGCCTGCTGCTGGCCCTGGGTGATCGAGCCCTGGTACTGCGTCCCGCTGCAGCTCCCGCCGCCGCCACCGCCGCCACCGCCGCCGCTGCCGCTGCCCGGGTCGCCGGGCACCCCGACGGCGGTCCACGCCGCGTGCACTGCCGCCAGCTCGGCCGAGCCCGCCCCGTGGATCGCCGTCGCCGCCTGGGCCGTCGCGTCGCGCGCGCCCTGGAACGTCGAGTTCGCCGACAGGTACGTGGCCAGCGCGTCGTAGAAGATCTTGGACGCCTTGGTGATGCCGATGCCCGGCACCTGCGTGGCGGTCTTGCCCCGCGGGTGGGTCCCGCCGGTCACCAGCAGCTTGAACGCCAGGTTGGCGATGCCCGAGTTGATGTGCACGCCGCCGTTGTCCTGCGCGCCCTGGTAGCGGGTCGGGTAGTAGTCGTAGGACTGCCCGTCGGCGATCGGGTCGGCCATGTAGCGCATGGCGTCGCCGGACGTGTTCGGCGTCCACGACGCCTCCGCCAGCTTCCACGTCGCGTCCGACACCGTGCCGCCGTTGACGTGGGCCTGCAGCGAGGCCGCCATGATGTCCGACCACGCCTCGTTGAGCGCCCCCGACTCGTTCTGGTAGACCAGGTTCGCCTCGTACTGCGTGACCGCGTGGGTCAGCTCGTGGGCGACGATGTCGAGGTCGCGCGCCAGCGACGAGAAGTACTGCCCGCTGCCGTCGCCGTAGACCATCCGCTGGCCGTCCCAGAAGGCGTTGTCGTACTTGACGCCGAAGTGGACCGTCGAGTGCAGCGTCGCGCCGGCGCCGTTGAACGAGTCGCGGCCGAACCGGTCCTTGTAGAAGTTGTAGACCGTGCCCGAGTAGTTGAACGCGTCCTTGGCCGAGAGGTCGCTCGAGTTGGCCGGGTCGGCGATCTGCTGCCCCGGCAGCGACTGCCCGTTGTTCGCCGTGTACACCTTGCGCGCCAGCGCGTGGTGGATCTGCGGGTGCCGGGCGACGAGCGCCCCCGTCTTCGCGTCCGCGAACACGAGGTCGCGCTCCGGGCCCTCTTCGCTGGCGTACTCCACCTCCGCCATCCACGCGAGGTGCACCGCCTCCGGCGTCACCACGTAGACCAGGTCCGGCACTTCGGTGCTCACCGCGTCCGCGGGCAGGGCTGCCAGGGCGGTCGTCAGCGCCGCCTGGCCTTCGATCTCGGGGTCGCGCGCGAGCGTCTCGCCGGCCACGAACCGGCCCGACACCGCGTTCACCCGCCCGCTCACGCCGTCGGCGTGGACCGTGAGCTCGCCGCCGACCACCGGCAGGTCGTGGAGGTACTGCTGGAACTTCACGTGCACCTGGCCGAGCGCGTCGTCCCGCGTGCGCACCGGCTCGAGGTCGGTCGCGCCGTGCATGCGGAACACCGCGCTCACCGCCTGCAGGTACGCCTGTGCGGCCGCGCGGGGCTCGCCCTTCGGCAGGAAGCCGAGGTCGCCGGCCACGAACTCCGGCATGCCGTCGCGCGCCGTCACGACCCGGTCGACCCGCGGCAGCGCCTGCAACGCGGCCTGCTGGGCCCACTGCAGCCTGGTCGGCGCCTGCTCGAGCGCCGTCACCAGCATCGGGGCGTCGACCACGAAGCTGTCCTCGAGCCCGGCCATGGCCGGCGCCACGCCCCACGCCTCCGCGTGCGCGGCCAGCAGGTCGTGCATCAGCGCCCGCCGCTTGTCGGCCCCGACCACCACGACGCGCGTGAAGTCGATCGGTCCGGCCTCGAACGAGAACCGCACCGCCTCGCCCTCGAGGTCGACCTCCAGCACCGCGGCGCCCGTCAGGTCCGCCACCTCGTCCGCGGTGACCACCCGCTCTCGCGGCGCGAGCGAGTCTCCTTCACCTCCCCCCACGTAGCAGGCCGACAGCAGGAAACACGAGACGAGCGACGAAACTCCAGCGGTGCGAAGCATGCGAATTCCTCCTCCAGCGGGCGCTCAGCGCCACGAAGGAGTGGCCTGGCCCCTGGAACATGTCTGAAGAACCCTTGCCCCTGGGCAAGGTCGAGTCAGTCCATCGCGGACTTCAGCGCCACCATATCCAGAAGTCAACGGCGGGGGCAATCCTCGGTCGCCGACAAAGTCGCTGTTTCGCCGAGCTGCGACTCGCCGCGCGGAGATCCCTCGTCACCAGGTCCGGGACAATAATTCCTGCGATGCTGCTTACACTTTTCCCGATCGCCCGATCGCGCATTTGCCTCCAGGAAGTGGTATTGAGCCGGTTAAACGCCTGTGTTTGTTTTGGTGGAAAATATAGCTTTGAACGGTTATGCGCAATCCCGGTCAAACCCCTCGACGGGCGATCTTTGATCTGAATTGCGGGGTTCGCGGAGAGATCTCTCCCTCCGCCCTCGGACTCGCCTCTGCACATTGCGAATGCGGGGTCGAACGCCGGGCGGTGTAGACATTCGCCCCCGACTGTCTCCTGCGCGGACCGCCTGAAATCTCGGGAGCGCGGCGCGACGACAGGTCAATGTGCAGCCTGTCATTCGTCGTGGTGCTCGCGCCTCACGACGCGCCGCGGGTGGCGCTCACGCGCGAGCGCGAGAGCTCGCGCCATCAGGCGCGGCCGCGTCGCGGACGTGTCCGTTCAGGCATGTCGTGATGGACATGTCTTCACAGGCATGTCCGTGCAGCCCGGGATCACTGCGTCTCGGCGAGGGCGCGGAGGAGGGCGCGGGTGCCGGCGACGTCGGGCACCCGGCTCCTGGCCGCGGT
>CAMLHR010000157.1 GCA_946479915.1 uncultured Lysobacter sp. | reverse complement strand
ATCGGCAACCTGTTCATCCGGAAATACATCCAGCGCCGCAAGCTGCGCTCGATCACCGTGGATTATCGCTCGCTGTGCATCGGCGACGAGGCGACGTACCGCTCCATCAACGAGTTCCTCGGCAGCGACCTCAGCCTCCCGCTGGCGGCCGAGCGCATCGCGCAGACGACATTTCACATCGTCAGCGGCAACGGCAAGGTGCGCCGCAGCGCGTCGAACTTCCAGGGCGTGCGCTATTCACCGAGTCCCTTCGAGCCCTCCGCCCTCGAGCGCATCGTGGCGAATGCCGTGATCGATCCGCTCGACCGGCGCTTCGGCGCCACGCGGCAGTAGTCACCGCGACGGGCAGCTCCAGTCCCGCACCGAGAAGTAGCCAGGCGGGTAGCGCTGCGCGGACTGGATCAGCGCGGCGTGCGTGTCGTCATAGGCCTGCACGAACTCCCAGACCGGCGACCCCGCGGCGTCCACTTCCAGGAGCCGGCCCGCCATCGACTCGGTGAGGAGGCGATTGCCGTTCGGCAGGGACTGGTGGGCACCCATGATGCGCGTGAAGAAATGGCCCTGCCCATCCAGCGGGTACACCGTGCGCACCGCGCCGGTCGCCGGGTCGAGCCGCAGGATGCTGCTGCCGATCACGCCGTCCACGGCAAGCCGCGTATCGCCATTGTTGAAGACTTCGATCATCCCGTCGGGCGTGATGTCGACGTCGTGCTGCCGCACCCAGGGCCCCACCCGGCTCCACAGGACCGCGCCCGTCCTGCGGCTGAGGATCGCAAGCATGTGGAGCTCGCGCAGTGACACGAGCAGGTCGCCCGCGTTGACGCCTTGGATGCGCGCGGCGAGCGCCGGGGTCACGACTTCGATGTCATTGAGGTGCGTCGGGTCCGTCACGGATATCGCGCGCACGTCATAGAGCTCCGCGGCAAACCTGCCGTCGACCAGGCCCCGGAGCGCGGAGATTTCCTCGAGCACCGTGCCGTCCGGCCCCACGTGCAGGAGCGTGTCCTCGTGCCGACCATCCGCCTGCGACAAGTCGAGGCGGCTCCGCTCCTGCAGCAGCACGCGGTCCTGCAGCAGCCGAACGTCCCGGCGTGCCGGAATCCAGAAGCTGCCGTCGCCGTTCGGCGTGACCGTGTGATGGGTCCTGCGGTCGACGGTCCAGAGCACGGCACCGCACTTGTCGAGCTTGACGGTGCCGAGGTTGTCGTAGTTGAACACCACAGAGCCGTCGGGCAGCAGGGCCATGCCATGCGCCTGGTAATGCAATCCGTCCACGGGTACGTCCGACTGCGGAAAGACGTGCCTGGGGTCCGGCCAGGTGGCATGAAAGTCGGCCTGCCAGCGATGCACCGTCTGACCTGACAAATCGATCAGTCGCAACTCCACGCCCTCGGGGAAGAGACCCTGCACCAGGGTCAGTCCCGGCGCAGCGCCGTCGCGCCGGAGCGTCACCCCGTTGCCGCGGTAACGCCGCGGGTCGAGCAGGTCCGGCCGTGTCTGGCGCTCCTGGCGATAGATCGTCATCGCGGCGCGCGCGCTGTCCTCGAAGAACTGGTACGGCTGCCAGCCGAATGTCGCGAAGGCGCCGCCCGCGAGGAAGACGAGCAGAACGGCCGACGCGATGCACACAGCCAGCCCGAGGTGCCGCGTCCAGCGTCCCCGCCCGCTCATGCGCCGGCCCTCAGGCGGTAGTACCGGAATTTTCCGCTCACGCGGACCAGGTCGTCGGCCGTGCGGAATTCCACGTGGCTGTCCGCGCCGGCCACCGCGCGCACGAGACCGGACAGGCGATTCTCGAGCGCCGGCGTGACGACTCCCGGGGCCCGCCGCTCGAGCCAGACACGCCAGCCGTGCCCGTCCAGCTGCTCGAACTGGATCTGCCGGATGCCGTCCGCGTCGGGACTCGCGTAGATCGAGGCCAGCGGGAAGACCAGCTCCGAGGCGTGGTGGCGCCTGCCGTCAGTGCCGATAAACGTGTCTGCGGCCCGCGCCTGGATGTCGGCGATGACCGGATGCGGCAAGCCGCAGCGGCAGCGCTCTGCCGGCAGCCGGGCCCGGTCGCCCACCCGGTAACGGATGAGCGGCATGGCGCGGTTGCGCAGCGCCGTGACCACCACGTCGCCGAACTCACCCGCCTTCGCGGGGACGTCGCCATCGAAGATCTCGACGTGCACGTGGTCCTCGTATACGTGCATCGAGCCTGCCTCGCACTCGCCGGCGATGGCGCCTATCTCCGTGCAGCCGTAGGAATCGAGCGCGCGCGCGCAGACATGGCGCTCGATCGCGGCGCGCTGGAAGGGAAACATCTGCTCGCCGCCGACACGCGCGAACGGTGCGAGCGGCCCTTCGTGGCCACGCTCGCGCAGGCCGCGGGCCAGGTAGAAGAGCTTCGACGGGGCTCCGGTGACGAGGAGCGGCCGGCGCCTGCGCAAATAGTCGAACGCCGCGTCGACCGCTCCCGGCTCGCCGAGGTTCCGGAAACAGCCCTGGTTCAGCAGGAAATCCCGCAGCGGGCGCGGCGCGTGCGACAGGCGCATCGCGCGCACGCCAATCGGCAGCCCGTGCCAGAGCAGCGCACGGTACCGGTGCGCCCAGCCCCAGGCCTCCGCCTCGTGCGAGAGCTTGACCTTCACGGACGTGCCGGTGGAACCGGAGGTGTGGTGTGTCATCACGCCTCCGACTGGCGTGCGCGCCCTCAGCTCGTCGTACTGCTCCAGCAGCACCTGGCGATCGATCACGGGCCAGGGCGCGAGCCCCGCACCCGGCTCCGCCTGCACCCTGGCCCAGTTGCCGCCCTGGTAGAGCGGCACCTCGCGGCGCGCGAAGGCGAGCGCCGCTTCCAGGAGGCCTGCATTGCGCTGGTCGAAGTCGGCGGATGGCAGCGCCTCGGCGGCGGCCAGCTCGCGCGCATAGCGGTCGAGGGGAAAGCCGCGCAGGCCCTGGAGGGCCGTGTAGAGCCAGCCCCGCAGCGTCCGCCGGTGCGGGCGAGGCCTGAAGCCCAGGCCGTCCGCACGCACGGCTATCCCGCCTTCTGCGCGCGCCGGCGCAGCAGCCCTTCGTAGGCCGCGATGTGGCCGTCGATCGCGGGCTCGGTGGCGAAGGTCGCGGCGACATAGCGCCATGCCGCGAGCCCGCGCTCGCGCCAGGCATCGTCGTGGAGCAGCCGGCGCAGGCCCGCGGCGAAATCGTCGTCCTGCACGTGCCAGCCGAAGTTCACGGCGAAGTCGTCCGGATTGACCGCGCTCAGCACCGCGCAGCGATGCGCGGCGGCTTCGATCATCGAGTTGGGGAGGCCCTCGCGCGCCGAGGTGTTCATGATGATCCAGCTTTCGCCCAGGATGCGCGAGAGCGCGTCGCCCTTGAACTGGTCCACGAAGCCGCGCATGTCGAGGTTCGGCTGGCCGCCGTAGCGCGCGTGGAGCTGCGCGTCCCAGGCGGGATCGTTGGACGCGCCGACGCAGATGAAGCGCACGCCGGGGAACTGCCTGGCGAGGTCCAGGAACAGCTCCGGGCGCTTGCGCCGGTCCAGCCTGCCCACGAAGCAGACGGTCGGCTGGTCCGCCTTGCGGACTTCGGCGGGTATCGGGATCGGCGTCGGCAGGAAGACGGGCGGCCGCGACAGGCGGTACATCGCCTGCGCCTTCGGGATCAGGCATTTCGCCGCCGTGTACACCACGTCCGCGCGCTGCACGCCGCGGCGCACCAGCAGGCTGTTCTCGTAGACGTAATTCGCCACGACGCGCAGGCGGCTGCGCGAGGGCAGGAGGAACTCCGTCTTCCAGTCCTCCCAGTCGCGCGGATCGCGGCTGGTGACGACGTGCACGCGGTCCGGCAGCTCGCGCTGCGCGAGCCAGGTGCCGAGCGAGGGCTCGCAGGAGTGGTAGATCTGCGCATCTGCCTCGCGCAGCAGGCGTCTCGACTCGAACCAGCTCTTCTGCGGGAAGGACAGCACGGTCATGCCGTCGAGCTTTTCGACGGGCCCCTGCCCGTCGCGCCGCGGCACGACCGCGAACACTTCGTGCCCGCGCTCGACGAGATGCTTGCCGATGGTGCGCGTCGCGCGTCCGAAGCCGCCGTACTTGCCCCAGGCGAAGATCTCGACGCTGATCAGGCAGATCCTCACTGGGCGCCTCCCCCGCCTCCGCCCGCCTCGAGCGAGTACTGCAGCGGCGCGCAGGGATAGACGGCGACCTTGACCGGGCCGTCGCCGTGCTTCGCACGCAGCTCCCGGAGCAGCGTGTCCCAGTCGCGGAAGTGCGGCGCGACCGCGACCCGCTTGGCCACGTCCTCGGAT
>CAMLHR010000156.1 GCA_946479915.1 uncultured Lysobacter sp. | reverse complement strand
TGCTCAACCAGATCACCGTCCTGCGCAGCGAGCTGCAGGCGCTGCGCGCGCAGATCGAGGAGCTCCAGCGGGTGCAGCAGCAGCAGGCCGTCGATGCCCGCAACCTGTACCTCGACCTGGACGGTCGCCTGGTGCGGCTGGAAGGCGGCGCGACGGTCCCCGCGCCCGCGACCGGCGAGGTCGCGGCGGATGCGGATCCCGTCGCGTCCCTGACGCCCGCCGCCGGCGCCGAGCCCGCGCCCGTCGCGCCGGCGGACGAGAAGGCCGCGTACCTGGCCGCGTTCGACGAGCTCAAGCGGGGCGACTACGTCGCCTCCGCGCGCGCGTTCGAGGACTTCCTCGCGCGGCATCCCGGCGGCACCTACGCGCCGAACGCGCAGTACTGGCTGGGCGAGAGCTATTACGTCACCCAGAACTATGCGATGGCCGAACGGCAGTTCCGCGCCGTGGTCGAGCGGTTCCCGGACCACGACAAGGCCGCGGGGGCGCTGCTCAAGGTCGGCTTGTCGCAGTTCGGGCAGGACGAGTTCGAGGCGGCCGCGTCGACGCTCGCGGAGGTCGTGGCGCGCTATCCCGGCAGCGACGTGGCCCGCACGGCCGAGGACAGCCTCCGCTCGATGCGCCTGACAGAACTGTAGGAGCCGCCATGGCGGCGATCGAATCGTCCATCGCACGGGACGTCGCGCCCGCGCCGGTGCCCGACCGGCTGAAGGTCACCGAGATCTTCCTGTCGCTCCAGGGCGAGGCCCGCGACGCGGGCTGGCCGACCGTGTTCGTGCGCCTCACCGGTTGCCCGCTGCGCTGCCAGTACTGCGACACCGCCTACGCCTTCCACGGCGGGCAGTGGCGCGGCATCGACGGTATCGTCGACGAGGTGCGCGCGCAGGGCGTCCGCCATGTCTGCGTCACGGGCGGCGAGCCGCTGGCGCAGAAGCGCTGCCTGTCGCTGCTGGCGAAGCTGTGCGATGCCGGCTTCGAGGTGTCGCTGGAAACGTCGGGCGCGATCGACATCGCGCCGGTCGACCCGCGCGTGTCGCGGGTGGTCGACATCAAGACCCCGGGATCCGGCGAGGTGGAGCGGAACCTCTGGTCGAACCTGTCGCTGCTGGGGGCGCGCGACCAGGTGAAGTTCGTCGTCTGTTCGCGCGAGGACTACGCGTGGGCCCGGCAGGTCGTCGCGGAGCACCGCCTGCACGAGGCGTGCGACGTGCTGTTCTCGCCCAGCAACGGCCAGGTCGATGCGACGGCGCTGGCGGACTGGATCGTCGCCGACCGGTTGCCGGTGCGCTTCCAGGTGCAGCTGCACAAGCTGCTGTGGAACGACGAGCCGGGCCGGTGACGGGCACCAGGCGCGCGGTCGTGCTGGTGTCCGGCGGCATGGATTCGGCCGTCGTGCTCGCCATCGCGCGCGAGCAGGGATTCGCCTGCCACGCGCTGAGCGTCGCCTACGGGCAGCGGCACACCTCCGAGCTCGATGCGGCCGGGCTGGTCGCGGGATCGCTGGGCGCCGTCGAGCACAAGACGGTGACCGTGGACCTGCGCAGCATCGGCGGCTCGGCGCTCACCGACGAGGCCATCGCGGTGCCCACCGACGAGGACGGGCACGTGATCGGCGCAGGCATCCCGGTCACGTACGTGCCGGCGCGCAACACGATCATGCTGTCGGTCGCGCTGGGCTGGGCGGAAGTGCTGGGCGCGTCGGACATCTTCTGCGGCGTCAACGCCGTGGACTACTCGGGCTACCCGGATTGCCGCCCGGAATTCGTGGACGCGTTCGAACGGCTGGCCAACCTCGCCACGCGGGCGGGCGTGGAGGGCGCCGGGTTGCGCGTGCATGCGCCGCTGCAGCACATGGGCAAGGACGCGATCGTGCGCGAGGGCACCAGGCTCGGCGTCGACTTCTCGGCGACGGTGTCCTGCTACAGCGCCGACGCCGCGGGGCTCGCCTGCGGGCATTGCGACGCGTGCCGGTTGCGGGCCGACGGGTTCGCGGCGGCCGGGGTGGCGGATCCGACGCGGTACGTGGCAAGTGGGCCGTGATGGATTCGAACCGCGCAGGGACTGAATCCGGCGGCTGTGATGCCTCAACGAGCCGCCGCGAGCGACGCCAGTCGGCCGGCACCCGATGGGATAAAATTCCCGGCTTGGGCCGTTAGCTCAGTCGGTAGAGCATCGGACTTTTAATCCGCTGGTCGATGGTTCGAATCCATCACGGCCCACCAGTCTCACCAATCCCACCCGCGTCACTTCGCTTTCAGCCGCGGCGTGAAGTCCACCCGTCGCCGTTCGACGATGCGTTCGCCTGCCCCGCCGGCGTCGACGCGGCCTTCCACCATCTCGTAGCCGAGCAGCGCGAACACGCGGTCGCCGATGAAGATCGGGCGCGCGTTGCCGTACCAGTCCACGCAGCTCGCCCGGCAGTGGTCGTCCACGTGCGCGTCGGCCGCCGAATCGAGCGTGCCCAGGCGCGACAGGTCCAGCGCCCGGTTGCGCAGGTACAGCACCGCCGCCGACTCGCGGCCCATCCCGTAGCCCAGGATCGGCAGGCCGACGATGCCGGTGTCGGCGTCCTCGCGCTTGTAGAAGAACCCGTGGGTGCGGGCGTCGCCCTGCGTGGCGTTGCGTTGGACGAACACCCGTGCCGGATGCGCTCCCCGGTCGAGGCGCACGCTCGTGAACAGGAGGTCGGGCCCCCTCGGACCCACGAGGATCGCGTCGCCGCCCATCGCATCCACGCGTTGCAGGCCATGGCCCAGCCGCATGGTCGAGGCGCGCGCGCCTTCGTCCGCGTAGCGGATCGCATGCGCGGTCTGGTCCTGGACGTAGCCGCGCCACGCGCCGCCGTAGACGAGCCAGTCGCCGATGTAGCGGTTGTGGAGGTTGTAGGCATCGCCGCTGCCGTGCGGCAGCGGCCGATAGGCGTCGCGCGGGGCGGCGTCGTGTCCGTCGCCGAAGCTGTCCAGCGGCACCCGCAGCAGGGCGAGCCGGCCCGCATCGCCCATGACGTCCCACATGGCGTCGCCGGCGGCCTGGCTGCCGACGAGCACGTTGAGGTAACCGTCGCGCTGCAGGAACGACATCTGGTCGATCGGGCTGCCCGACGTGCGCAGGCCCGTCGGCGCGCCGCCATCGAGCGGGATCCGGTACACCGACGAGGCATCGGGGCCGCGCGGGTTCCAGGGCGCGGTCCACACGTACACGGCATCCTCCGACACGTAGAACACGCGGCCGTCGGGGCCGAGGACGGCCGTCGATTCGCATCGCATCGGGGTGGCGGACAGGTCGCAACGGCTGACCGTGTGCAGGGCCAGGTCGTCGAGGTCCAGTTCGCCCGTGCTGCGGTAGATCCGCGTGGCGGGCAGGATCCGGTGGAAGTCCTCCGGCGTGGCGGCGGGATGCCAGCGACGCAGCGCCGGCATGAAGTCGACCGGCTGCAGCGCGTACGGGTCGATGTAGAGCGGCGTGTAGAAGACGAGCTGGTCGCCGATCAGGCGGCTCGCGTAGTTGCGCGCGGAGTAGTAGTCGTTTCCGCGCAGCTGGTACGTGTCGCGGTAGGCGATGCGCCCGTCGTCGCCGAGGTCGAACAGGCCGACCTCGGTGCCGCCCCGCGCGTAGCTGAAGCCGACGACGGCGATGACGCCGTCGCCCACCAGCATCTCGTCGTACCAGGTGCGGTCCGGGTCCACGCCGGGCGCGTAGGCATTGGCCGTGTCCACGACCTCCAGTCCGCCGTCGCCGATGTCGAGGGTGAACAGCCGCCCGCGGCGCAGCACCACGAGGAAGTCGCCATGCTTCTTGACGATGTCGCCTTCGTCGACGCCGGCGGTCTGCACGTTGGTGATCGTGTCCGCCGCGGCCGGTTCGGATGGCGCGGGCGTCGACGTCGGTGCCACGGAGGTCGGCGGCGGGGCGGCCGGTGGCGGCAGGGGAGGGCCAATCATCGCCGGCATGTACCCGGTCTTCTCGGCTTCGGCCTTCAGTGCCGCGAGGTAGTCGAGGAAGGCGGACTCGCTGGCGAACGGCTCCAGGGTCCCGCGTGTCGCCGCGTCCGCGGCGGGCGCCGTGGCGCACAGGACGAAGGCGACGAAGGCGGCGAGGGCGATCCGGGCTGGCGACATGCTGGACTCCGTTTTGCTGTCGTGTCACTGGTGGAACGGCGCGGCGGGCGTGATCAGGCCGCCGCCGAGAGGACCTCTAGGACCGCCTGTCCGTAGCGTTCGAGCTTGCGGTCGCCGACGCCGCTGATGGCCGACAGGGCCTCCAGGTCGCCGGGCACGGCCTGCGCGATCGCGCGCAGGGTCGCGTCGGGAAAGATGACGTAGGCGGGGACG
>CAMLHR010000155.1 GCA_946479915.1 uncultured Lysobacter sp. | reverse complement strand
ACGCCCAGCGCACGCAGCATCTGGGTGACGGTCAGCACCAGGTCGGTCGCGGTCGCGCCCTCCGGCAGCTTGCCGGTCAGCCTGAAGCCGACCACCTGCGGGATGAGCATGGAGGAGGGCTGGCCGAGCATCGCCGCCTCGGCCTCGATGCCGCCCACGCCCCAGCCGAGCACGCCGATGCCGTTGATCATCGTGGTGTGCGAGTCGGTGCCGAACACGGTGTCCGGGAAGGCCTGGAGTTCGCCGTCCACGTCGCGTTCCATCACCACGCGCGCCAGGTTCTCCAGGTTCACCTGGTGGACGATGCCCGTGTTCGGCGGCACGACCTTGAAGTTGCCGAACGCCTTCTGGCCCCAGCGCAGGAAGCTGTAGCGCTCCTTGTTGCGCTCGAACTCGATCTTGCCGTTGAGGTCCAGCGCGTCGGCGCGGCCGAACACGTCGACCTGCACCGAGTGGTCGATGACCAGCTCGGACGGGATCAGCGGGTTGATCTGCGAAGGCGAGCCGCCGAGCTTGGCCACCGCGTCGCGCATCGCGGCCAGGTCGACCACGCAGGGCACGCCGGTGAAGTCCTGCAGCACCACGCGCGCCGGCATGAAGGCGATCTCGGTGCCCGGCTCGGCCTTCGGGTCCCACTTCGCGACCGCCTCGATGTGGTCGGCGTTGACGGTGACGTTGTCCTCGTGCCTGAGCAGGTTCTCCAGCAGGATCTTCATCGAGTAGGGCAGCTTCGCCAGCATCTGGCCGCCGTCGGCCCCGGAGAGGCGCTCGCCGAGCTTCGGCAGGCTGTAGTAGGCGTAGGACCTGCCGTTGACGTCGAGGCGGGCGCGGGTGGCGAAGGAATCGGCCATGCAGGGGCTCCGGAGGCGGGGGGAGGCGGCGGAAGGTGTCGCGGGACAAAGACGCGCCGCCGAGCCCCGTAATTATGCCGGAAACGGTGTTTCGAAGCCGCCAACGCTGCGTTCCGTCAGGCCAGGGCGGCCTCGATGGCGTCGCGCATCGCGCCGCGGCGGAGCAGGAAGTCCCAGGGGCTGCCGCCCATCTGGCGCCAGAGCACCGCCGAGCGCAGCGCGGCGAGCAGCACCGCGCGGCGCTCAGCGACGACGCCGGGCTGGGCGAGGTAGTGCGGGTTGCCCTGCACCAGCACCCGCGGGCGCAGGTGGCTGACGGTGTCCGCGTAGAGGGTCCCGAGCGCGGCGACGACCTCCGGGTGCGCGCTGCCCTGGCGCCCGGCGTCCGGCGCCAGCGCGAGGATCCCGTCGCGCACCCGCCGCGCCGTCGCATCGTCGTGGCTGAAGCGGCGCTCGAGCTGCACGACGGACAGGGCCAGGCGGGCGAGGAGGGGATCGTCGCCCTTGCCGGCGAGGTGTTCGCGCAGCGCGCGCAGGCCCGGGCGCAGCGAGGCCGCGTGGCCGTAGACCGCGGCGGGCGTGGGCGCATCGATGCGGAAGACGCTGTCCAGCGCAGTGCCGACGATGTCGGCATCGGCCTGCCCGGTGTCGGCGATGCGGCGGACCTGGCGCAGGGCCTGGGCCAGCCCGGCCAGTGCCAGCACGCGGTCGTCGATCGTGCCGGCGCTCATGCCGCCAGCGCCTCGAGCGGCGCGTCGGTCGCGGCGATCACCGCGCCGCCCAGGCAGGCGTCGCCGTCGTAGAGCACCAGCGACTGGCCGGGCGTGGCCGCGCGTTGCGCGCGCTCGAAGCGGACCAGCAGGCAGCCGTCGTCTTGCACGATCACGTCGCAGGGTTCCTCGGGTTGGCGGTAGCGGTGCTGCGCGGTGCAGCGGAAGTCGCCGCCGGGGGGCCGGCCGGCGATCCAGTGCGCGGGTTCCGTGCGCAGCATCCTGGACATGAGATAGGGGCTGTACACGCCCTGGTCAACGGTCAGCACGTTGGCCGCGACGTCCTTGGCCACGACGTACCAGGGCGCCTGGCCCTGGCCGCTGCGGCCGCCGATCCCGAGGCCGCCGCGCTGGCCGAGCGTGAAGTGGAAGACCCCCGGGTGTTCCCCGACCACGCGTCCGTCCGGGGTCCGGATCTCGCCGGGGCGGGCGGGCAGGTACTGGCCCAGGAACGCGCGGAAGTCGCGTTCGCCGATGAAGCAGATGCCGGTGGAGTCGCGCTTGGCGGCCGTGGGCAGGCCGGCGTCGGCCGCCAGCTGGCGGACGCGCGGCTTGCGCAGGTCCCCGAGAGGGAACTGCGTCGCCGCGAGCGCGTCCTGGCCGAGCTGGTGCAGGAAGTAGCTCTGGTCCTTGGCGCGATCCGCCGCGCGCAGCAGCTGCCACGTGCCGTCCGGCGCCTGACGGGTGCGCGCGTAGTGCCCGGTCGCGATCCGCGTGGCGCCGAGCGCGCGCGCCGCGTCGAGGAAATGGCGGAACTTGATCTCGCGGTTGCACAGCACGTCCGGGTTCGGCGTGCGGCCCGCGGCGTACTCGGCGATGAAATGCGAGAACACCCCATCCCAGTACTCGCGGCTGAAGTCGCGCACGTGCAGCGCGATGCCCAGGCGCCCGCACACCGCGACCGCGTCGCGCCGGTCGTCGTCGGCGCGGCAGTCGCCGCTGCCGTCGTCGGCCCAGTTGTCCATGAAGAGGCCGGCGATCGCCTCGCCCTGGTCGCGCAGCAGCAGCGCGGCGACGGACGAGTCGACGCCACCGGACATGCCGACGATGACGCCGGGCGCGCTCACCGCGGGTTTTGCACGTGCTGCAGCAGGTCCAGCGGCTGCCGCCGGCCCGACAGGTGGTCCTGCACCGCCTGCCAGACCAGCGGGCTGCGGTGCCGGGACGCCGCGCCGCGCAGTTCCTCCGGCGTCATCCAGAAGGCGCGCGCGATGCCGGCGTCGAGCGGGCGCGACGGGTCGTGCCGGACCGGCTCGGCCGCGAAGGCGAAGCGCAGGTAGTGGCGTCCCTCGACGTCGCCGGCGTCGGGCGCCTTCCACTGGTAGGCGCCGACGAACGCCGTCAGGCACACGTCCCAGCCGGTCTCCTCGCGCGTCTCGCGCAGCGCCGCGTCCACCAGGCGCTCGTCGGGTTCGAGGTGGCCGGCGGGCTGGTTCAGCACCAGCCGGCCGCGCACCGACTCCTCGACCATCAGCAGCCGCCCGTCCGACACCACGACGGTGGCGACGGTGACGTCCGGCTGCCAGAAGCGTCCTTCCCGGTAACTCATGCATGGCGCCCCTGCGGAATGGCCGCGCCATTGTCCGGTGCCCGGGCGGGGGCGTCCATGGCGTTCGTATAATCATGCGATGGCCCACCGCCGCGAAGACCAGGGACACGAACGCGACCACGGCGTGCTGGTGGAGACCGGCAAGCCGGAGGTCGCCCGGCCGCCGCTGTACTCGGTGCTGCTGCTCAACGACGACTACACCCCGATGGACTTCGTGGTCGAGGTCCTGGTCCGGTTCTTCTCGATGAACCTAGAGAAGGCGACGCAGGTCATGCTCCACGTGCACACCCGGGGGCGGGGTGTATGCGGCCTCTACACGCGCGAGGTCGCAGAGTCGAAGGTGGCGCAGGTGAACGAATTCTCAAGGCTCAACCAGCACCCCCTGCTGTGCACCATGGAAAAAGCGTAGAAGGGACCTCATCAACGAAGGCCGTAAACCGGACGAGGGGAACCCCCCGCACATGTTCAGCAAGGATCTCGAGTTCACCATCGGCCAGTGCTACAAGCGGGCCCGCGAGGCGCGGCACGAGTTCATGACGGTCGAGCACCTGCTGCTGGCGCTGCTCGACAACCCCTCGGCCGAGACGGTGCTCAAGGCATGCAACGCCGACTTCCCGCGCCTGCGCGGCGAACTCGAGCAGGCCATCGACAATTCCGTGGCGCGCCTGGCCGACGAGGACGGGCGCGACACGCAGCCGACCCTCGGCTTCCAGCGCGTGCTGCAGCGCGCGGTCTACCACGTGCAGTCCTCGGGCAAGAAGGAAGTCGCCGGCGCCAACGTGCTGGTGGCGATCTTCGGCGAGAAGGACTCGCACGCGGTGTACTTCCTCAACCAGCAGGACGTCAGCCGGCTGGACGTCGTGAACTACCTGTCGCACGGCATCGCGCGCCAGGACCACGGCGAGGGGCAGGGTGCCGAGGAGGCCGCCGCGACCGAAGGCGAGGGCAAGGCCGACGCCCTGGGCGAGTTCGCCAGCAACCTCAACGAACTCGCGCGCGCCGGCAAGATCGACCCGCTGGTCGGCCGCGCGGAGGAAGTCGAGCGCACGATCCAGGTGCTGTGCCGCCGCCGGAAGAACAACCCGCTGTACGTGGGCGAGGCCGGCGTCGGCAAGACGGCGCTGGCCGAGGGCCTGGCCAAGCGCATCGTCGACGGCGACGTGCCCGAGGTCCTGGCCG
>CAMLHR010000154.1 GCA_946479915.1 uncultured Lysobacter sp. | reverse complement strand
CGCTGGCTGGAACTCGCGGCGCCGATCCGCCCGGACCTGCACACCGTGGACGACGCGCGACGCCGCATCGCCGCCGAGCGGGCCGCCCAGGTGCGCCGCTTCCGCGACGAGGGCCTGGCGGCGCTCACGCGCCGCGACGGCCTGGAGGACGCCCGCCGCGCGCTGGCGGCGCTGCTGCGGATCGCCGAACCCGGCAGCACCGCCGCGGCCGAACTGCGCGGGCGCATCGACCTGGCCGCGCACTACGGCCTGTACCGGCCCGGGCAGCAATTCACCGACGCGCTGGAGGACGGCGGCCGCGGCCCGCTGATGGTCGTCGTCCCGCATGGCGGCTTCAGCATGGGCGCCGCGCCGGACGAAGCCGGCGCGAACGACGCCGAGCGCCCGCGCCATTACGTGCGGTTCGACCGCGGGTTCGCGATGGGTCGGACCGAGGTCACCGTCGGGCAGTTCCGGCGGTTCATCGAGGCCACCGGCCGCCAGACGCGGGCGGAGCGGCGCGGGTTCTCGACGGTCTACGACGAGCGTCGCGGGAACCTGGTCAAGCGCAGCGGCGTGGACTGGCGGCACGGCTACACCGGCGAACCCGCGGCCGACGACATGCCCGTGCTGCACGTGAGCGCGCGCGACGCCGAAGCCTACGCGGAGTGGCTGTCGAAGCAGTCCGGCGAGGCGTACGCGCTGCCGAGCGAGGCCCAGTACGAGTACGCCATGCGCGCCGGCAGCAATGCGCGCTATCCCTGGGGCGACGGCGCACCGCCGGCCGGTGCCGGCAACTTCACCGGCGGCGAGGACGCCTCCCCGACCGGCCGCGAGTGGCGCAACGCGTTCGCCGGCTACGGGGACGGCTCGTGGGGACCCGCGCCGGTCGGGCGCTTCGCCACCAATGCATTCGGCCTTCACGACCTCGCCGGCAATGTCAGCGAATGGGTCGCGGACTGCTGGCACGACGGCTACCGGCGGGCGCCGGTGGACGGCGCGGCCTGGGTCAACCCGGGCTGCCGCACGCGGGTGATCCGCGGCGGCTCCTGGGCCAGCGGTCCCGAACAGACGCGCTCGGCCTGGCGGCTCTCGGCCGATGCGGACACGACCAACGCGCGGCTCGGCTTCCGGGTGGTGCGCAAGCTCTGACCCCGAGGAGCGTGGCATGCGTATGAATCCGTTCGGCTCGCGCAGGAACGCCGATGGCACCCCGCGGCGGCGCGGCGGCGGGATCCGCTGGTGGATCCTGCTGCTGTTCGCCGGCTACGCGGCGTACTACTGGGTCTCGAACCGCACCGTGGACCCGTACACGGGCGAGAAGGTGCTGATCGACAAGACGCTGACCGCCGAGGACGAGGAGGCGCTGGGCCTGCAGGCGTTCCAGCAGATCATGGCGCAGGAACAGGCGGTGCCGGCCGACGCGGAGATCGCGCGCCAGATCCGCGCGATCGCCGACCGGCTGGTCGACAAGATCGACGAGGTCGAGCAGGCGCTGGCCGCCGAGCACGGCGTCGAGGCGCAGGATTTCGCGGCCGAATTCGACTGGGACGTGCAGGTGCTCGATTCGGAGCAGGTCAACGCGTTCGCGCTGCCCGGCGGGAAGATGGCGGTGTACACGGGCCTGGTGCCCGTGGCCGGGAACGAGGACGCGATGGCCGCGGTGATGGGCCACGAGATCGCGCACGCGCTGCAGCGCCACGGCGCGCAGCGCATGACCGAGCAGCGGCTGGCGCAACTCGGCCAGATGGCCGGCGCGATGAGCGGCATGGACCCGGGCCAGATGCAGGCGGTGATGGCCGTGTACGGCTACGGCCGCGCGCTGCCGTACGCGCGCAAGCACGAGACCCAGGCCGACTACGTGGGGCTGATGCTGATGTCGGCGGCCTGCTTCGACCCGCGCGAGGCGATCCCGCTGTGGGAGCGCATGTCGGCCGCGAGCGGCGGCCAGGCGCCGCCGGAGTTCGCCTCCACGCACCCGAACCCGGGCACCCGCATCCAGAACCTGGAGGCGCTGCTGCCGAAGGCGATGGAGTACCGCGAACGGTTCTGCGAGGAGGCCTGAGCCTCAGCTGGCGCGCGTCTTGGCGCCGGGCCGCCCGGTCCCGGCGTGGTGGCCCACGCCCGCGCCCAGGTTCTGCTGCAGTTCCTTCCAGGCGTCCAGGTTGCGCTCGGTCAGCTGGTTGAGCATCGCCCAGGGCGTCTGCCCGAGCGCGCCGCCGACCTGCTGCCGCAACTGCTGCTGCTGTTCCAGGAACAGCTGCACCGACCGCTCCAGGTAGCTGCCCATGAAGCCCTGCAGCGCGTCGCCCTGGAACCGGATGATCTGCGCGAGCAGCTGGGTGGAGAGGATCGGTTCGCCGTCCTGCTCGTGGTCGGCGATGATCTGCAGCAGCACGCAGCGCGTGAGGTCCTCGCCGGTCCGCGCGTCGCGGACCTCGAAGCGTTCGCCCTCCATGATCAGCTGGCGGACGTCCTCGATGGTGATGTAGCTGGAGATCTCGGTGTCGTACAGACGCCGGTTCGGATACTTCTTGATGACACGGCTGGCGCTCATGAACGAACCCTGACCATCGGCACTGGCGAGCATGGCGCAGCGCCGGACCGGTTGCAACTTGGGACGCGGGTCGCATCGAAGGCGGCCAGTGCCGATCGCAGCGTGGCGTCGACATCCGGTGCGTGCGCGATCGCGTCCGGTGGCTGCCCGAGCCACGCCCACGCCAGGCGCAACCCGGCGACGGGATCGGCGGGATCGACGGGCAGCGCGGCGGACGATTTCGACAGCTTCCGTCCCTGCGCGTCGAGCACGAGGGGCAGGTGCGCGTAGGACGGCGTGGGGCACCCGAGCGCGCGCTGCAGCAGCACCTGCCGCGGCGTCGAGTCGAGCAGGTCCGCGCCGCGCACGATGTCGGTGATGCCCTGCGCGGCGTCGTCCACAACGACCGCGAGCTGGTACGCCCACGGCCCGTCCGCGCGCCTGAGGACGAAATCGCCGACCGATCCGGCCACGTCCTGCTCGATCCGGCCCTGGAAGCGGTCGTCGAAGGCGACGCGGGTGCCGTCCGGCACGCGGAAGCGGACCGCCGGGTCGCGCCGTCGCGCGTTGGCGACGCACCGGCGATGCACGCCCCCGGACGCTGCGAGGTCGGTGCGGCTGCAGTGGCATTCGAACGCCAGGCCGTCGGCCAGCAGCCGGTCCAGCGCGGCCTGGTAGTGCGCGCCACGCGTGGACTGGCGCAGCACCGGGCCGTCATGGCGCAGGCCGAACGCGGCGAGCGCGGCGAGTTGCCGTTCGGCCGCGCCGGCCACTTCGCGCGGCGGGTCCAGGTCCTCGACCCGGACCAGCCACTCGCCGCCGGCCCGGCGCGCCACGAGCCAGCTGCCGAGCGCCGCGACCAGCGACCCGAAGTGCAGGTCGCCGGTGGGCGAGGGCGCGAAGCGGCCGCGGTAGGGGGCTGGGCTCATTGCACTTGAATTTAACCGCTCCCTGCCACAGTAATCGCGCATCGGGTCGCGCCGCGCGCCCCGCCAGACGGAAGCCCGCCATGTTCAAGCGCATCACCCTGTTCCTCATGACCAACCTCGCGGTGCTCGCGCTGCTGGGCGTCGTCATGAACGTCGTCCTGCCAATGTTCGGCATCACGCTGGGCGACACCGGCGCGCTGCTCGTGTTCGCCGCGCTGTTCGGCTTCGGCGGCTCGTTCATCTCGCTGGCCACCTCCAAGTGGGTGGCCAAGCGCTTCACCGGCGCGCAGGTGATCGAACAGCCGCGCACCGAGGCCGAGCAGTGGCTGGTGTCGACCGTGCGCCGCCAGGCCCAGGCCGCGGGCATCGGGATGCCGGAGGTCGCGGTCTACGACGCGCCGGAGATCAACGCGTTCGCCACCGGCGCCAGCCGGAACAAGGCGCTGGTCGCGGTGTCCACCGGCCTGCTGCGGCAGATGTCCCGCGACGAGGCCGAGGCCGTGCTCGGCCACGAGGTCAGCCACGTCGCCAATGGCGACATGGTGACCATGGCCCTGCTGCAGGGCGTGCTCAACACCTTCGTGATCTTCCTGGCCCGGGTGGTCGGCCGGGTGATCGACGGGTACCTGTCGGGCGGCCGCGACGGCCCCGGCATCGGCTACTTCGTCATCGTGTTCGTGCTGGACCTGGTGTTCGGCCTGTTCGCGAGCATGATCGCGATGTGGTTCTCGCGGCACCGCGAGTTCCGCGCCGACGCCGGCGGCGCCCGCCTGGCCGGCAAGGACAAGATGATCGCCGCGCTGGAGCGGCTGTCGCAGACCTACGGCGAAAGCACGCTGCCGAAGCAGGTGGCCGCGTTCGGCATCTCCGGCGGCGTCGGCCATGGCCTGCGCCGGCTGCTGATGA
>CAMLHR010000153.1 GCA_946479915.1 uncultured Lysobacter sp. | reverse complement strand
CCGCGAGGCCGGGTTCCAGCGCTGCGGCATCGCCGGCATCGAGCTCGGCGAGGACGAGGCGCACCTGCGCGACTGGCTGGCCCGGGGCCTGTACGGGTCGATGGACTGGATGGCCCGCCACGGCGACAAGCGGTCGCGACCCCAGGCCCTGGTGCCCGGGACGCTGCGGGTGCTCTCGGTCGGGCTGGACTACGGGCAGGACGAGGCCGCGGCGTGGGACAACCTGCGCGACGGCGAGCGCGCCTACGTCGCCCGCTACGCGCTGGGCCGCGACTACCACAAGCTGATGCGCCAGCGGCTGCAGAAGCTCGCCGACCGGGTCGCGGACGAGGTCGGCCCGTTCGGCTTCCGCGTGTTCGTGGATTCCGCGCCGGTGCTCGAGCGCGCGCTGGCGCGCAACAGCGGGCTGGGCTGGATCGGCAAGCACACGTGCCTGGTCGACAAGGACGGCGGCTCGTGGTTCTTCCTCGGCGAGATCTACCTCGACCTGCCGCTGCCGGTGGACCCGCCGGCGACGATGCACTGCGGCACCTGCGCGCGCTGCATCGAGGTGTGCCCGACCGGCGCGATCACCGCGCCGCACCGGCTGGACGCGCGCCGCTGCATCTCCTACCTGACGATCGAGCACGAGGGCTCGATCGATCCGGAACTGCGCCCGCTGATGGGCAACCGGATCTTCGGCTGCGACGACTGCCAGCTCGTCTGCCCCTGGAACAAGTTCGCCAAGCGCACGGACGAGCCGGACTTCCGCGCGCGCAACGCGCTGGACACCGCGTCGCTCGCCGACCTGTTCGCGTGGACCGAGGAGGAATTCCTGTCACGCACCGAAGGCTCGGCGATCCGGCGCAGCGGCCATGCCCGCTGGCTGCGCAACATCGCCATCGCCCTGGGCAACGCCCCCACCACCCCCGCGGTCGTCGCCGCCCTCGAATCCCGCCGCGACATCGAGGACCCCGTCATCCGCGAACACATCCACTGGGCCCTGCAGCAGCACGCAAAGCGCAATTTGGCTAAAACCCATTCTTGATCTGGGCGAGGAGTGCGGCGGTGACGGGGTCTTCAGGGGTGGCGTTGCCCTGGAGGGCGGGGAGGAGGGTGTTGGCGAGGTGCTTGCCGAGTTCGACGCCGAACTGGTCGAAGGGGTTGATGCCCCACAGCACGCCCTGGAGGAAGGTGCTGTGCTCGTACAGGGCGAGCAGCGCGCCGAGGGATTCGGGGGTGAGCGCGTCGAGCAGGAGCGTCGTGCTCGGGGTGTCGCCCGGATAGTTGCGGTGCCCGTCGTCGCTGGCGCGGCCGTTGGCCAGCGCTTCGGCCTGCGCGAGCAGGTTGGCGTGCAGCGCGTCGCGGTTGGCGGCGTGCGGATGGTCCGCGCGCACCACGCCGATGAAGTCCGCCGACAGCGTGTTGGTGCCCTGGTGCAGCGCCTGGAAGAAGCTGTGCTGCACGTCGGTACCCGTCCCGCCCCACCACACCGGGACCGTGTCGCCGGCGACCGGCGAGCCGTCCAGGCGCACGGACTTGCCCAGGCTCTCCATCACCAGCTGCTGCAGGTAGGCCGGCAACAGGCGCAGGCGTTCGTCGTACGGCAGCACCGCGTGGGTCGCCGCGCCGAGGCCGTTGCGGTTCCACACCGCGGTGAGCGCGTGCAGGATCGCGAGGTTGCGGTCGGGCGCGGCGTCCAGCGCATGGCGGTCGAACGCGGCAGCGCCGGCGAGCAGCGCCTCGAAGCGCGGCATGCCGATCGCCAGCGCGATCGGGAAGCCGACCGCGGACCAGAGCGAATAGCGGCCGCCGACCCAGTCCCACATCGGCAGGATGCGCGACGGGTCGATGCCGAAGGCCGCGGCGCGCCCGGCGTTGGCGCTGACGGCGAACAGGCGCCCGCCATCGCGCGCGGCATGGCTGCCGAGCCAGTCGCGCACGATCGCGCCGTTGAGCAGCGTCTCCTGCGTGCCGAAGGTCTTCGAGACCAGGATCGCGGCGGTGCGCGCGGGGTCGAGCCCGGCGAGCACGCGCGTGGCGGCGGCACCGTCGACGTTCGACAGGAAGTGCACGCGGAAGCGGCCGCCCGGCGACGCGAGCGCGTCGGCGACCAGGCGCGGCCCGAGGTCGGAACCGCCGATGCCGATGCTGACGACGTCGGTGACGTCGGTCGCCGCGAGCGCTTCGCAAAGCGCGGCCATGCGCTGGCGCGCGGCCGTCGCGTCCGCGTGCGCCTGGCGGGCGACCGGCGTGTCCACGGGCAGGCCGCGCAGGGCGACGTGCAGCGCGGCGCGACCTTCGGTCGTGTTCAGCGGCTCGCCCCCGAACAGCGCCCGCAACGCCCCGCGCAGGTCGTAGCGCTGGCGGGCGAAGTTCGCGCGCAGCGGCCCGGCGGCGACAGCCAGCGCGTCCGCGCGCTCGGGATCGTCGGCGACCAGCGCGCGGATCGGGCGCGCCGCGGACCGGCGCGCGTGGTCGTGCAGCGCGGCGGCGAGATCGCGAGGAACGTCCGCCCCGCGACCCGCCATCAGGCGGCCTGCCGGGGGATCGAATCGTTGGTGTGGGTGAGCCGGTTGTCGCGGTCCACGTAGACCAGCGTCGGCTTGTACTGCGCGGCCTCGGCCTCGTCGCAGTGGCCGTACGCGCAGATGATCACCAGGTCGCCCGGCTGCGCGCAGTGCGCGGCCGCGCCGTTGACCGAGATCATCCCGCTGCCTTCCTCGCCGCGGATGGCGTAGGTGACGAAGCGCGCGCCGTTGTTGACGTTGTAGATGTGGACCTGCTCGTACTCGCGGATGCCGGAGATGTCGAGCAGGCGGCCGTCGATGGCGCACGAGCCCTCGTAGTGGAGCTCGGCATGGGTCACGGTGGCCCGGTGGATCTTGGCCTTGAGGATGTTCAGGTTCATGCCGCCAATTCTATCAAGGGCGGCTTTCACCAACTTTGACCGAAGGCCAGGTTGTCGATGAGGCGCGTGGATCCGAGCCTGGCGGCCACCAGCGCGACCCAGGGCCCCGCGGCGGCAGGCTCGCCCAGGTCCGGCGCCCTGACGACGGCGTAGTCGACGGCGAAGCCCGCCGCGGCCAGCGCGTCGCGGGCCGCGGCCTCGACGGCGCGGACGCCGTCGCCGGCCAGGACGCCGTCGCGCATGGCGCCGAGGACGTGGTGGATCGCCGGCGCGCGCGCACGGGCGGCCGCGTCGAGGTACTGGTTGCGCGAGCTCATGGCCAGGCCGTCGGGCTCGCGCAGCGTGGGCGCGTCCACGATGGCGACCGGGAACGCGAGGTCGGCGGCCATGTGCCGGATCACGGCGAGCTGCTGGTAGTCCTTGCGCCCGAACACCGCGACGTCCGGCTGGACCTGGTTGAACAGGCGCGCGACGACCGTGGCGACGCCGTCGAAGTGCCCGGGCCGGTGCGCACCCTCGAGCACGTCGGTGACGCCCGGCACGCGGATGCGGACCGCGGCCTCGACGCCGAGCGGGTACATCGTCGCCACCGACGGCAGCCACAGCAGGTCGGCGCCGGCCTCGCCGAGCGCCGCGGCGTCGGCGTCGGGCGTGCGCGGGTAGCGCGCGAAGTCCTCGTCGGGCCCGAACTGCGTGGGGTTCACGAACACGCTGGCGACGACCCGGTCTGCGTGCTCCCGCGCCAGCGCGACCAGCGACCGGTGCCCCGCGTGCAGGTTCCCCATCGTCGGCACGAACCCGACCCGCAACCCCGCCCCCCGCCACCCCGCCACGCGCCCCCGCAACGCGCCAAGTTCCGTCACCACCTCGATCATTTTGGTTCCCGATGAAAGCGCTGACGCGGATGCAGTCTTATGCGTAGGAGTGGGCGGTGTCGGGGAAGGTGCCGGCGCGGACGGCTTCGGCGTAGGCGCGGGCGGCGCCTTCGATGGAGCCGCCGCCGGCGAGGAAGTCCTTCACGAACTTCGGGCGGCGGTGGCCGCTGTCCAGGCCGAGCAGGTCGTGCAGCACCAGCACCTGGCCGTCGCAATCGGGGCCCGCGCCGATGCCGATGGTGGGGATGTCGAGGTCCGCGGTGATCGCCGCGGCAAGCGGCGATGGCACGCATTCGAGCACCAGCAGGGACGCGCCGGCGTCCGCGACGGCACGCGCGTCGTCGCGCAGCTTGGCCGCGGCCGCGTCCTCGCGCCCCTGCACCTTGAAGCCGCCCAGGCGCAGCACCGACTGCGGGGTCAGGCCCAGGTGGCCGCACACCGGGATCTCGCGCTCGACGAGGTGGCGGATGACCTCGAGCTTGTGGCCCGCGCCCTCGAGCTTGACCATCGCCGCGCCCGCCTGCAGGCAGCGCACCGAGGCGTCGAGTGCGCGCTGCGGCGACGCGTCGGCCTGGAACGGCAGGTCGGACACCAG
>CAMLHR010000152.1 GCA_946479915.1 uncultured Lysobacter sp. | reverse complement strand
CTAGTCGCTGGCCGCGGCGCCGACGATGAGCGTCCGCGCTTCGCCGTCGCGTGCGTACGCGAGCGAGAGGCGGGCGCGCGGCGCGGGGCCGGCCGCGAGCAGGCTGGCCATCGTGCGCAGCGTGAACGGCTGCTCGAAGGCCGGGCGCAGCGCGAGTGCCGCGTCGGCCAGCACCTGCCACGCGGCGGGGTCCAGCGGCGCCGGGCGGCGGCTGCGCGCGAGCATGGCGTCCAGCCGCGCCGCGGCCGTGCCGCCGCCCCGCCAGGCGGCGCCGGGACCGCGCGTCGACAGCCCCGCCTGCCGCAGCACCTGCCAGCACGTCCACGGCGTCTCGCCCTTGCGTTCGCGCGCTGCCAGGCGCGGATCGGCGTCGCGCAGCCGTTCTGCCAGCGCGGCGCGGAGCGCCGTGCCGCGGAGGTCGGCGCATGCGGCGAGCGCCGGCCCATAGGCCGCCTCCCGCGCGGCACAGGCGCTGCGCGCCGGTTCGCGGGCGTTGCGGGGGAGCGCGCGGGCGGCATGGCGCGCCCAGTCCGCGGGCCGCGCCCGGGCCATGCGGGCGATCGCCGACGCCGTGGCGTCCGCGTCGAGTCTGCGTTCGAACCGCGGACGGCAACGGTCGATGCCGTCGAGCACGGCCTGCAGGTGCGCATGCAGCGCCGCCGCGCCATCCGCATCGACGACCCCCCACAGCACCGCGTCGTCCACGATGCGCAGCAGCCCCGCCGGATCCGCGCGCATCCGCGACGCCTGCCACCACAGCTCGAGCGCGCAACGCGTGCCGCCCCCGGCGCCGTCGTCCACGGCCTCGAACGTCGCGCCGTAGTCGGTGGCCCAGCCGTTGGCGCGGGCGGCATAGCGGGTCGCGGCCAGGTATTCGCGCCGCGTGCGGTCGCCATCGGCGTCGATGCGTCGGCGCGTCACGACCCGGTCGTTGCGTTCCTGCCGTCCGCCGATGTCGAACCAGCTGCCGAACGACGCGCCAATGCCCCACGCCTGCCAGCGTTCGATGCTCCGGTCGCGGAGCAGCGACACGGCCTGCCGCGAAACGGCCGGATCGGCGAGCACCGCGGCCGTGTCCAGCGCGAGCAGGGCCGGATGCAGGCGGCGCAGCGCGGCTTCCGACAGCTCCACTTCCAGCAACAGCGCGTCGCTGGCCAGGCGCCGGTACTCGGCGTCGAGCGCCACGGCGACGCGCCTGCGCACGATCTCGTCGACCCGTCCGGCCAGCCGCGCGTCGAGTTCGGCGAGCCGCGCCTTCAACGCGTCCAGCGGCGCGTTGTCGCGGATGTGGAAGCGTTCCACCAGCGCACCGACGAGCGGGCGGTGCCGCGCCGGCACGCGGCGCATCGAGGTCGCGTGGCGGATCGCCGCCAGCGCCTCCGCGGGCGCGCCCAGCACGTGGGCGAGGGCCCCCTGCAGCACGTGCGACGCCGCCTCGGGATCGGCGAACCCGGCCTCGACGCCGAAGCCGGCCGCCAGCCGCCGCTCGTCGCCGCGCTGGCGCCGCACCTGCACGCGGAACGCCCGCTCGCCACGGCGGCTGCGGCGCGCGAAGGCGACCGTCACGTGGTCGCGGATCGACAGGTCGAGCGTCGCCGTCGCGCCTGCAGCGACCTCCAGCATCAGCGCGGACGGACCACGCCCCGTGGCGCCTGCCAGCGCGGGAAGCGCCTCGGCGAGCACGGCATCCCAGGCCACCGCGACCGAGGCGGACAGTGCGCCTTCGCCCTGCACGGCGCAGGCATCGTCCACCTCGAGCGCGCAGACGTCCTCCAGCGACCGCGCGTTCGAGAACCGGGTGAGGTCCAGCCGGATCGCCGTGCCGCACGCCACGTCGTCGTCGTGCCAGCGGTAGCTGAGCAGGCGCGCCGTGCGCCCGGCCGTCGCCTGCGCGGTGATCCGGCCGCGGGCGGTGCCGGCCAGGGCGTCGGCCGTCGTCGCCAGCGCCATGCGCAGCCACGTGCGCCCCGGCTTGTGCGTGAGCAGTGGATGGAACGCGTCGGCGTCCTTCGCGCCGGACTTGCGCCGCCGCGCGCCGAGCAGGCCCGCGTCGTCGCGGTCGCGCGTGGCGTTGAACGCGCGCCACTCGACGGCGCCGGCCGCTTCGAGTCCACCCCGTGACGCGCCGCGCCTGCCGCGCGTGGACACCGTCGCGGCGGCCTTCGACAGCGCCAGCGGCAGCCCGGCATCGCCCATGCGTCGCCCGCCGACGCGCGCCAGCAGCCGGACGATGTCCGGCGTCAGCATCCTGCGCATGTCCCCACCTTCCCTGGAAAAGCCTGCTGTCCAGCGCCGAAGGATAGCTCAGCGGTGCGCGCCTTCCTGGTGGCCGGGCGGATGCCGCTCGCGATGCCGTGCCACCTCCACGCTGGCCGACGCCTCGCGCGCGCCGACCACCATTTCCGTCAGCCACTTGATGAGCACCGCCGTGTACGCCTTCTGTGCCGGCTTCCCGGACAGGCCGTGGTCGGCGTCCGCCAGCATGCGCGTGGTCAGCGATCGCGCGTTCGACAACGCGGCGTTGTAGTTCTCGATCACCAGGTGCGGCACGATCTCGTCGTGCTCGGCCTCGACCACCAGTGCGTCGCCCCGGTAGGCGCTGCACGCGCGCAGCGCACGGTTGTCCTCCGGCGGGATGCGCTGGCGCCGATACGCGTACAGGTCGGATTCGACGTGCAGTTGCCGCTTGGGAAGCTCCCAGCCTTCGTCGCGGTAGAGCGCGGGGGAGCGCAGGGCCAGCCAGCGGACCGGGCGCAACTCGGTGAGCAGCGCGGCGAGGTAGCCGCCGTAGCTGATCCCCACCACCGCCATCGCATCGGCATCCACGTGCGGGCGCCCGGCCAGCAGGTCGTAGGCCGCGACGAGGTCCGCGAGGTTCTCCGGACGGCTGACGGTCTCCCACTGCGCGGCGGTCGCCTCGTGCCCGCGCAGGTCGAAGGTGAGGCAGGCGCAGCCCAGGCCGGCGGCTTCGCGCGCGCGCACCAGGTCGTGCGCCTGGCAGCCACCCCAGCCGTGCACGAACAGCACGCCGGGCAGCCGGTTGGCCGGGGTCAGCAGCGTCCCTTCCAGGGACGATTCGTCAACCGGGATGCGCAGGGTCTCGAGTCGGGTGTCCATGCAGCGCGTACTTGGTCAGCGGGCCGAGCCGCGGATCGTCGCCCCGATAGTGCACCACCGCCCCCGGTGGAGGCGTGCACGCGCCGTACACCTCGTGGCACGACGCATGGACGCGTTGGAGCGAAGGATCCCGCGCGAACGCCTCCATCGCCAGCAGTTCGGCGGGACTCGCGCCGCCGATGCGCCAGGACTGCTCGAGCACGCCGCTGTGCACGTCGCCGTTCGCATCGAACCCGCTGACGACGTCGTAGTTGCGTCGCGACGCGAAGAACCCGGGGAAGGCGTCCAGCATCGCGCGGTCGTAATGCGCCGCCTGCTGCACGGCACGCCGCAACGCGGCGTCGCCGTCCCCGAGCGCGGCCAGCAGCGCATCGAAGTCGCCGCGGATGACGTCCAGGTCCGACCCGCCGTACACCTCGTGGCCCTGCGCGTTGCGGGTGGTGTGCTGGCGGCCGTGGTAGGCGATGGACTGGCCCGCGCACTCGGCGATGCCGATGCTGAACGTGGTCGCGTCCTGCAGGTCCTGCTCCAGGCTGGCGCCGTGTTGTGCGAGCTCGCCGTCCGGCAGCGCGTCGAGGACGTCCACCAGCGCCTCGCGCCGCTCGACGCGATGCTGCCCGTTGCCGCCGATGCCGCGCGCGAGCTTGAAGCGCACCGGCCCGAGCGGCGCCAGCGACGCGAACGCGGCCAGTGCGTCGTCGCGGTCGAACACCGAGAACCCCGGCAGCACCGCATCGGCCAGCCGGCCTGCCAGGTCGCGCGACCAGCCCTCGGGAACGCGCGACCCGCGGTCGACGACGGGATGGCTGACGAGCTTGGTGGCGACGAACGCATGCGGCACGACGCCGCCGAACAGGTCGCCCGCGTCGCGCACGCCGAGGCGCGCGGCATCGGACGCGAGCAACGTCGCATCGGGCACGAGGTAGGCCCACCCGTCGCCGCCACCACAGGATTCGCCGGCGAACGGCAGGTCCAGCAGGTCGGCGATGCGGCGCGCGAGCGCCAGCAACGTCGCGGCTTCGTGTCCGTCCTGGTTGTCGGAGGCGCCGGTAAAACAAGCGCCCACTCGATCGTGTCGGGCCATGGCGCCAGCGTTCCGGAGGCCGGCGCGCGGGGCCGTGAAATCAACGACTGCCGTTCAGTCGCGGGATGGCCGGCCCCTGGACGGCGCGCCCTTGAACATCGGTCCCTTCGACACGTGCGCGTGGGCAGGGACGTGCCACCGCCACGGCAGGTCGGCGGCGTG
>CAMLHR010000151.1 GCA_946479915.1 uncultured Lysobacter sp. | reverse complement strand
TGTAGCGCTCGTTGCGCGCCTTCGCGAGCTGGGCGTTGGCATCGGGAATCGCACCCAGCGCGAACACCGCGGCGATCGCGGCGGCAAGCAGGGTGCGGGAACGGGGCTCGATCATCGGGGACCTCTATCTATAGCCGGTGCATTCCGGGGAATTGAACACGCTATCAGGCGTGCGGCCTTCGCGTCACCTTGACATGGGCCGTCGGTTCAGGCGCCGTCGCATCAGCTGCAGTTCGGCCGACGACCGGCGGCGCGGGCCTGTTCGTAGGTCGGCAGGAGGCTGGCGGCGCGGCTGCGCATCTCGCTGATGCGCGCGCTCGGGTCCGGGTGGGTGGACAGGAATTCCGGCGGGCGGGAGCCGCCGGCCTGGATCATGTTCTCCCACAGGCTGACGGCGCCGCGCGGGTCGAAGCCGGCCTGGGCCATCAGGCGCTGGCCGACGACGTCCGCCTCGGTCTCCTGGGTCCGTGAGCCGGGGAGCAGGAACCCGGTCTGGGCCAGGATGCTGCCGCCCTGGGAGACCAGTCCGCCGTACGCGGAATTGCCGAGCAGGGCCCCGACCAGGCCCAGCACGCCCTGGGCGCCGGCCTGGCGGGTGATCCGCTCGTCGTGGTGGCGCGAGACGACGTGGCCGATCTCATGGGCGATGACACCGGCCAGCTGGTCCTGGTTGCGGGCCACGTCGAAGATGCCGGTGTAGGCCCCGACCTTCCCGCCGGGCAGCGCGAACGCGTTGGCGTCGCCGTCCACGAAGACCGCGCTCTCCCACCCCATGCTGCGCCAATCTGCCGGCAACTGGCTGACAATGGCGTTGACCACGCAGCGAACGTACTGCTGCTGCCCCGCCGGGGCGAGTTGCTTCTGGGCCTTGAGCTCGGCGAAGGCCTTGGCCCCGAGCTGGTTGAGCTCGGCCTGGGACACGGCGCCCACGTACTGGGTGCGGCCGGTCGGGGACGTCGTGGTGGCGCAGGCGGCCACGCCGCAGGCGATCGCCGCGGACAGCAGGAGGGGCTTCAGGGCACGCATGGGGAATCCTTCCCGGAGGGGCTCGTGTGGGGGAGCCGTAGTTTTCCCCCGGTCATGTAGCAGCGGCGTGAGCCGCTGCGCGTAGGAGCCGCCATGGCGGCGATGTAAGAGCCGCTACAGCGGCGATCATCCCAGGGTCGGAAACGCCTCGCGGGCGAATGCCGCCCGCTCCGCCGCCGTCGCCGGCAGCCCCGCCCCGTCCCGCAACGCCTCCACCCGCCGCAACCGGTGCAACAGGCCGTTGCCGTTCGCAATCTGGATCGCCAGCCCGGGCCGCGCGTTGAGTTCCAGGATCAGCGGGCCGCGCGTCCGGTCGAGCACGAAGTCCACCCCGATGTAGCCGAGCCCGGCGAGGTCGCAGCAGCGCGCCGACATCTCCAGCAGGTCCTGCCAGTGCGGGATCGCGATGCCGACCAGCGGGTGTTCGGTGTCGGGATGCTCGGCGACGACCTCGGTGCCGAACACGCCGCGGCGGGTGACGCCCGTCGGCAGGTCGATGCCGACGCCGATCGCGCCCTGGTGCAGGTTGGCCTTGCCGTCGGACTGCCGCGTGGGCAGCCGGATCATCGCCATGACCGGCACGCCGAGGAACACGATGATGCGGATGTCCGGCACGCCCTTGTAGCTGACGTGCTCGAACACCGGGTCGAACTGGACGCGGTATTCCACCAGCAGGTGGTCGGGCTGCCCGCCGAGCGAGAACAGGCCGGACAGCCCGTTGGACAGGTGGTGCTCGAATTCGTCGCGCGGCATCAGGTGGCCGCTGCTGCGCCGGTAGCGGTCGCCCTTGCGGCCGGTGATGACCAGGATGCCGTCGCCGCCGGAGCCGTGCGCAGGCTTCACGACGAACCCGTCGTGGCAGCCGGCCAGTCGCGCGTGCAGTTCGGCGATCTCGTGCTCCTCGCGGACGACCGCATACAGGTCGGGCACGGGCAGGCCGGCGGCGATCGCCAGCTTCTTGGTCAGCAGCTTGTCGTCCACGCGCGGGTAGTTGCGCCGCGGGTTGTGCGCGAGCACGAACTCCGCGTTGCGCCGCCCGATCCCAATCAACCCGATCGAGTCCAACCGCTTGGCGATGGCCAGTGGATTGATCATGTTTTCAGCCACGGATGAACACGGATGAACACGGATTGGGCCTTCTTGTTGATTGGCTTCTTCTTGATCAGATCTGATCCGTGTTCATCCGTGGCTGAAACGCAGTTGCGCTTCATGGCGTGGTGCCGGGGGGCGGGGTGATGGGGTCGGGTTCGCGGGCCAGGGCGCGGAAGCGGTAGAGCTCGGTGGGGCGGTAGCCGGAATAGCGGCCGAGCAGCAGGCAGCCGGCGAGCAGGAGCAGCAGGAACTCCGGGAACACGAACACGAAGCGCTCCAGCCACGGCCAGCTCATCACCAGGTAGGCGAGCGCGGCGACGAGCAGCGTGCCGATGCCTTCGCGGATGGCCGTCGCGCCCCCGCGTTCGTCCCAGGCGACCGACATGCGCTCGATGGTCATCGCCATGATCACCATCGGGAACAGCGCGACCGACAGGCCGACCTCGAGCTGCATGTTGTTGGACAGCACGCTGACCGCCGCCATCAGCAGCACGACGATGATCAGGATCGCGGTGAGCCTGGGCACCAGAAGCAGCCGCAATCGCTCCAGGTAGAAGCGCGCGAGCAGGCCGGTGCCGACGACCAGCACGAACAGCGCGATGCCCGCGGTCAGGCCGGTGTCGCGGAACGCCAGCGCGATCAGCACCGGCATGAAGGTGCCGAACGTCTTCAGGCCGACCAGGTTGCGCAGCAGCAGCATGATGAAGGCGCCGACCGGCACCATCAGCAGGATCGAATAGGTCTGCTGCGCCTGCAGCGGGAGGCTGAGCAGCGAGAAGCGCACGAGGTCCGCGTCGCGCACCTCCAGGCGGCGCTCGGCGATCGCGATCGCGTCGGCGAGGTTGCGGCTGCCGCTGAGTTCGAACGTCGCCGCGTCGTTGCCTTCGACGGTGGCGACCGGCTTGCCACTGACGCTCCAGAGGAAGAAGTGCGGCGGCCAGCCGGCGGCGTCGTTGCGCGGGTCGATGAGGAACCAGCGCTTGGCCTCGTCCTGCACCGCGAGCCAGGGCCGCAGTTCGCCGGCGCCCGTCTCCGGGTCGAGCGGGAGGCCGTGCACCGGCCGCGCGTTGATGTTGCGGATGGCGAGCAGGCCGGCCATGAAGGCGACCTTGCCGTGCTCGTCCTCGTAGGTGTCCGACAGCAACCGCACGTCCTCGCCGGGCTGCTCGGCGTGGAACCGGCGGACGAGTTCGCGCGAGAACGTCTCGATGTCGGCGGTCTCCTCCGCGACCTCGTCCAGGATTGCGCGCGCGGCGGTGCCGTACGGTTCCTCCAGGTGCGGGATCAGCGCGGGCTGCTCGGGCAGCAGCAGCAGCGGGTCGGCGGCGGGCCTGGCGCGCACGACGGTGGCGCGGTAGTACAGCGCCTGCTCGCCCTCGGCGCGGCGCGTCGACCACTCGACTTCCCTGCCCTCCGGGGTGCTGTCCTCCAGCCGCGAATAGCGCCGCGCGACGAAGCGTTCGTCCAGCACGCTCCACCCGGGCGTGTCGCCGGGCACCAGGAGCGTGACGCGGTTGGCGCGCTGCGACGGCACGTATCCGATGCGGGCCTGCAGCGTCCAGACTTCGACTTTCGATTCGGCCTGCAGCGGGAACTGCAGGACATGCCACTTGTAGACGATCGCGGCAATGGCCAGCGCCGCGACCGCGAGCGCCAGCAGGTAAAGCTGGGTCTTCTTCATGCGCCCCTGCGGTGCGGATGCCCCGCGCGGAGTCTAACCGAGCAGCAACGCCACCGACGCGAAGTTGTGCAGGGCGTGCGCCCCGAACGCGGCCCACAGCGTGCCCGTGCGCCAGTAGACCCAGGCGAACGCGGCGCCCATCCCGCCGTAGACCAGCCACAGCAGCAGCGTGACCTCGAGCGGGTTGCCGGTGGTGCCGGGCACCTCGTGGATCATCGCGAACGCGGCGCTGCTCAGGACCAGGCCGAGCCAGGGCTTGCCCGCCGCCCAGAGGCGCCCGAACAGCACGCGGCGGAACATCAGTTCCTCGTAGGCCGGCGCGAGCACGGCCGCGAACAGCAGCAGGAACGCGGGGTTCGTGGCGGCCCGGAACGCCGGCCAGGCAACCGGAGTGCCGGCGAGCGCGACCGGCGGCGAGTATGCGGCCATTGGTGCCTCGCGGGCCGACATCCGCAGCTCGGCGGCTCCCGCCCTGCCGGTCCTCGAACCGCCGGTGAAGGCGATCCGCGGCGTTGCCCCGGATCGCGAACCGGTGGGCTCCGGCTACCCGGTGAAGGAATCGACGCCCGTGTCGCGGCCAAC
>CAMLHR010000150.1 GCA_946479915.1 uncultured Lysobacter sp. | reverse complement strand
CACGTCGTTGGCCCCGATCACCAGCGACACGTCCGTGTTGGGGAACTCGGCGTTGATGTCGTCCATGTCCGCGATCAGGTCGTACGGAACGCCCGCCTCCGCCAGCAGCACGTTCATGTGCCCGGGCATGCGACCCGCCACCGGATGGATCGCGAACCTGACCCTGACCCCGCGCTCGATCAGCCGCTGCGCCAGCTCCCACACCTTGTGCTGCGCCTGCGCGACGGCCATGCCGTAGCCGGGCACGATCACCACGCGTTCGGCGTACGCCATCATCGCCGCGACGTCGCCGGCCTCGATCGGCTTCTGGCTGCCGCTGATCTCCGCGCCCTGTCCGCCGCCGCCGCCGAAGCCGCCGAACAGCACGCCGGACACCGGCCGGTTCATCGCCCGCGCCATCAGCCGCGTGAGCAGCAGGCCCGCGGCCCCGACCATCGTGCCGGCGATGATCAGCGCCTGGTTGCCCAGCACGTAGCCCTCGAACGCCACCGCCAGGCCGGTGAACGCGTTGTACAGCGAGATCACGACCGGCATGTCCGCGCCGCCGATGGGCAGCGTCATCAGGATGCCCAGCACGAGCGCCAGCACCAGGAACGTGACGATCGCCGGCGCCTGCAGCGCGTGGATCGCCAGGCCGCCGAACACGAGCGCGGCCACGAACACCGCGCCGTTGAACAGTTGCTGGCCCGGGAACACGTAGCGACGGTCCATGCGCCCGTCCAGCTTGGCCCACGCGATGACCGACCCCGACAGCGACACCGCGCCGATCAGCGCGCCGAGCACCGCCAGCGACACCACCAGCAACGGGGGCCGCTCGCCGGCCGCCGAATACCGAAGCAGCTCCACCGCGCCGATCGCCGCCGCGGAACCGCCGCCCATCCCGTTGTAGAGCGCGACCATCTGCGGCATGTCGGTGATCGCCACGCGCTTGCCGGACACCCAGGCCAGCGACGTGCCGATGGCCAGGGCGAGCACGATCAGCCCGAGGTTCTGCAACCCCGGCAGCGCGAAGGTCGCCAGCGTCGCCAGGACCATGCCCGCACCGGCCCAGCGGATGCCGCTGCGCGCCGTGCGCGGCGAGGCCATGCGTTGCAGCCCGAGCAGGAACAGCGTCGCGGCGACGAAATAGCTGGCCTGGGCCAGCTGCGGCAACACGGCGGACGCGCTCACTTGCCGTCCCCCGGCCGCTGCCCTGGCTCGCCGCGGCTGGACTTGAACATCTCCAGCATGCGTTCGGTCACCACGTAGCCGCCGGCCGCGTTGCCGGCGCCGAGCAGCACCGCGACGAACCCCACGGCCTGCTCGAGCGGCGTGTCGGCATGTCCCAGCACGACCATCGCGCCGACCAGGACGATGCCGTGGATGAAGTTGGAACCCGACATCAGCGGCGTGTGCAGGATCACCGGCACGCGCGAGATGATCACGTGGCCGGCGATCGCCGCCAGCATGAAGATGTACAACGCGACCAATCCGTCACCCATTGCGCGCCTCCCCCGGCGCGGGCGGCCCCGGCCACGCCGTCTTCGCCAGCAGTTCGTCGTCCCAGTCCAGGCGCACGCGCCCCTCGTGCAGGCACAGCCGCAGGAAGGCGAGCACGTTGCGCGCATACATCTCGCTCGCGTGCAGCGCGCCGCTGCTGGCCAGGCCGAGCGGCCCCGCCACGGCGACGCCGCCGGTCTCGATGGTGCGGCCGGGCTCGGTGACCTCGCAGTTGCCGCCGGTCTCCGCGGCCAGGTCCACCACCACGCTGCCCGGCGCCATCCCCGCGACCATCGCGGCGGTGAGGATCCGCGGTGCGGGCCGGCCCGGCACGGCCGCGGTGCACACCACGACGTCCACCTTGCGCAGGTGGTCGCCGAGCCTGCGCTGCTGTTCGGCGCGCTCCTCGTCGGTCAGCGCGCGTGCGTAGCCGCCCTCGCCCGCGGCGCTCACGCCAAGGTCGAGGAAGCGCGCGCCGAGCGACTCGACCTGCTCGCGGGTCTCGGGGCGCACGTCGAAGCCCTCGACCTGCGCGCCGAGGCGCCGGGCCGTGGCGATCGCCTGCAGGCCGGCGACGCCCGCGCCGACGACCAGCACGCGCGAGGGCCGGATGGTGCCGGCCGCCGTCGTGAGCATCGGGAAGAAGCGCGGCGCGAGCTGCGCGGCGAGCAGCACCGCCTTGTAGCCGGCCATGCCCGCCTGTGAACTGAGCACGTCCATCGCCTGGGCGCGCGTGGTGCGCGGCAGCCGCTCGAGCGGGAACGCGACCACTCCGGCGGCGCGCAGGGCCTCGGCGCGCGCGGGCTCGGCCTCGGGGGCGAGCAGTCCGACCAGCAGCGTCCCCGGGCGCAGGCGACGAAGCGCCTCGACGGCGGGCGGCTGCACGCAGGGCACGATGTCGGCAGCCTCGCGCGCGGCGTCGCCGGTGTCGACGAGCGTCGCCCCCGCGTCGGCGTACTGCGCATCCGGGAAGCAGGCCGCCTCGCCGGCGCCGCGCTCGACGCGCACCGTCGCACCGTCGGCGACCAGTTTCCTGCAGGATTCCGGCGTGACGGCGACGCGCCGCTCACCGGGCGCGCGTTCGCGCGCGACGCCGATCACTGCCTGGGCAGTCGTGGTGCCGGTCATCCATCCGCTCCGCGGGACCCCGCCCTAGCGTAGCGGATCGGTCAGTCCTGGCCGACGGCGAGGTCGAGCGCGCGGTCGAGCTGGTGGCGCATCTGCTGCATGGCCGCGTCGAACGGCGCCTGTTCCGTCCCCACTTCCAGGCGGCCCTGCTTCGCCAGCGCCGCCAGCTGCTCGGCGGACGCCACCAGGACGCGGATGCCGCGCCGGTTCACGAGCAGGAAGCGTGCCGACAACGGGCTGATCCAGGCGACCTTCGCGGCCGTCGGCTCACCCTCGCCATCCAGCAGGCGGACCCAGTCGCCGGGCCGCAGGGCCCGCATCCGGCTGGCGACCGCGGGATCGAAGTCCAGGGCGTCGGTGCCGCGCACGACGTGCAGCGGACCGGCGTCCTCTTCCGCCTGCGGCGGCTCCGGCAGCTCGTGCAGCGAACGCGGCATGTCGGGGCGCGCCAGCGCGCGCACCAGCCCGGCCATCCAGTCGCGCGCCGCCGCCTCGTCCAGGCCGGAGCTCGAGAGGCACTCGGCGATGTCCGGCTGCAGCGAGATCAGCAGGTCGGCGACCGCGGGCCCATGGCCCATCGCCGCGACGCGGTCGGCCTCGACCATCGCCTCGCCGAGCGCCAGCGCGTCGCGATGGCGTTGCGAATCCAGGCCGTCGCGGAGCAGGGTCTGCAGGACGTGGTGCTGCCAGTAGTCCACGAGGAAGTTGCCCACGACCTCGGTGACCGGCACCTGGGCCAGGCGCCGCGCGACCGCCGCGTTGGCCTGCAGGCGTGCCTGCAGCAGGCGCTCGCGACCGTGCACGGCTTCCGCCGCGCGGCGCTCGACCGCCTCCACCCGCTGGCGCTGCTGCTGCAGCAGGGCCTCGAGCTCGGCCGTGGCCAGCTCGAAGACCGCGATGTCCTCGTTGAAGTCGGCCACCACCCGGTGCGCCGCGCTCGCGGCGTGCTTGAGCAGTTCGCGATCCTGCGGCGTGGCCCCGTCGTTGCCTTCGCAGGCCTCGGTGATCGCGTCGAGCAGGCGGCGCGCCGGATGCGTGCGCTCGGTGAACATGTCGTCGTCCACGAGCGCGACCTTGACGTACGGCAGCACCAGGCGCGCGTAGAGGCGGCGCGAGCGCTGCAGCATGGCGTGGGTCTGGAACAGCGACTCGAACAGCAGGCCGACCAGGTCGATCGCGTCCTGCTCCTCGTCGCCCAGCCGCGTGCGCGACGGATCCAGCCCTAGCCGGCGCGCGCCGTCGGCGAGTTCGGCCCGGATCGCATCCGCGAGGCGGACTTCGCCGGCCAGTGCGCGGGCATAGGCTTCGGGCGGTTCGCTCTGCAGGAGCGAGGCGACGCTGACGACTTCGGCGACGCGCAAGGCGCGGCGCGAGGCCTGGCCGGTGCCCGTGCCGCCGAAGCCGCCGGCCCCGCCCGCGCCCCCCGATGCGTCGCCGGTTCCCGTGCCAGCTCCTGTTCCGGTACCGGGACCGTCCCCGCCAGCCGCACTGCCCCCTTCCCCGGCGGCGGCGGGGCGTTCCCGCCCGGACTGGCGCCACTGGTGCAGCAGGCGGCGCAGTTCGGTGATCTTCGCGCCGCCGTCAGGCGCGGGCGCTTCCGCGGCCGGGATGGCCACGGGTCCGGTCGGTTGCCCGGCCGGCGCCGATGGCGCCTCGGCGCCCGTTCCCGGCGCAGTCGTACACCGCGCCGGCGCACGGTGGGCCGGCGCCTGTCCGGAGGCGGGCGCCGCGTCCCCATCGGCGACCGGTACGGTCGCTTCGGGTTCCGCCGGGCGCGGACGCGGATGCGCCACGGCGCTGCCGTAGCC
>CAMLHR010000149.1 GCA_946479915.1 uncultured Lysobacter sp. | reverse complement strand
AGAGCCCCGTCGCCGTCGCGACGTCGCCGCTGCCAGGAGGACGACCGGCGCCGCACATCATGCGGTCCCGGTGGCGGGCGCGCCGGCGTCGTGTGCGGCCAGGATGCCGTCCCAGTCGGTCGTGGCCCGCCCCGGTCGCGGGGTATGCGCGGCGAGCAACGCGCTGGTGCGCTGCGCGGCGATCCACACGGCCGCGCCCTCGACGAATGCCTCCAGCAGTTCGAGGTCGAGCGTGGTGATCGCCGGGCCCGGCCCCACGCGGTCGGCGTAGATGGCGCCGAACGCCTTGCCGCCCTCGAGCAGCGGCAGGCAGACCAGGGCGCTGATCCCGGCGGCGATCACGGACTCGCGACCGGACAGCCACGACTCGCGGCCGATGTCGTTGACCACGACCGGCCGGCCCTGCTCGAGCGCGCGGCGGACGGCCCCGACGCTCCCCGCGAACGCGCTGGTGTGCAACTGCGTCGGGTCGAGTGCGCGGCTGGCGCGGACCTGCAGGCCGTCGCCCTTGTCGAGCAGCACGAACCCGCGCTCGCACTGCGCCAGCTCGAGCACCGAGCGCAGGCTGTCGTCCAGCAGGGCCTGCGCGGACGTGCCGTCGCTGTCCTCCTGCCGCGTGAGCTTCTCGATGCGCGCGGTCCGCGCCGTGACCACCGCGCGCCGGGCGGCCTGGCCGGCGGCTTCCGCCGCGGCCTGCTGTTCGGTCAGCGGCACGAACTCGCAATAGACGTCGCCGAACCGCAGCCAGCATTCGCCGGAGAGCGCGGCGTCGCCGACCCGCCCCCCATCCACGAAGCTGCCGTTCTTGCTGCCGAGGTCGCGCAGGCGCCAGGCGCCTTCACGGAATCCGAGTTCCGCGTGCTCGCGGGACACGGACGGATGGTCGAGGCGGAGGCCGGCATCGGCGGCACGGCCGATCCTGAGCGCCCCCTCCGCCTGCGGGCGGCAGACGATGGCGGCGCTGTCGGGTGGATACGCAATCAGTCGCGCCTGCATCCGGCCATCTTAACGCGCGCTGACCGGGTGCACGCGACCGCGGCGGCGCCCCGCGGCGCCGTCGGGACGGGTGGGAACGGGCGGGGACCTACTGGCCGAAGTCGCGCAGGTAGGCGACGCTGAACTTCAGCGTCGCCGCCCCGGAGATCAGTTCACCGGCATGGTTCGGCTGCGTGCCGCCGGGGGTCCAGGTGGCGGCGAGCTGGTTCCCCGCGCGGTCGGCGGCGCGGGCGCGGAACTGGTCGAGCGCCGCGATCGCGTTGGCGAAGTCGCCGCTGGCCACGGAGGACTCGACGACGTCCAGGTAATCGTCGAACGCGGCCCGCTCGCCGGCGGGCAGGTCGTCGATCCGGGCGCGCAGCCACGCGACCTTGGTGTCGATGACGGTGCCGGTCTCGCGCAGGTCCGCGAGGATCAGGAACTGGGAGAAACCGCCGGTCGTGCCGCGCGCGCGCACGCTGCCCGAGGCGATCTCGTCGGTGTTGTCGCGGAACGGCCCGCCGAGCGACGCCTTGAACAGGCGGTAGGAGCTGCCGGGGGTGTACTGCAGCAGGTGGGTGTGGATCTCGACGCGGACCGTGCGGTCGAACGAGAGCCCGCCGTTCGGCGGCTCGATCGTGACCAGCAGCGGCAGGGTTCCGGCCAGCTGCGTGAGCTGCAGGTCCGGCAGGCGCGAGAGCAGTGCCTGGCTGTTGAGGTTGGCGAGCTGCGCGGTGACGCCTAGGTTCGCCGGCGACAGGCCACTCGCGTCGTCGAAGCTCAGGGTCATGTCGGCGAGGGACTGGTTGAGCAGCTTCACCTCGATGGTCGCGGTGTCGCCGGACGCCTGCACGTCCACCGGCAGCAGCTGCGGCACGAGCGGCGGCAGGCCAAGCAGCGACTGCGCGCGGGCCGGGACGGTGGCGACCAGCGCGGCGACGCCGAGCACCAGCACGGCGGCTGGGCGTGCGCCTGGGCCAGGACGTTGGCGTGCTTGGTCATCTCCGTCTCCGTTCGCGGCCCTCGCGGCCGGCTTTCCACAATCATGAACAACGGCGGTCGACTGCATGTGAATGCGTTCGATGGTCCCGACGGTACCCCAGCGCCGCAGGCCTGTCTGCGGGGCTTCCCCCCAGCCGGGGCGTGGGGGTAATCCCCCAGCGGCCCCTGGGGGTTAGCCCCGATTCATCGCAAAGGCAGGGCTGCGAATACTCGGACACCGGCCCGGGAAGGCCACCGAGGAGAGACCCCATGGCATCGCACCGCTCCACTCCGTTCCGCCTCGCGGCCATCGCCGCGGGCATGCTGGCCAGCGGCATGGCCGTCGCGGGGACCCAGGTCGATCGGGCGCTCGCGCAACGGCTGCTCGAGGCCCTGCCCGGGGAGCAGCTCGAAGTCGTCATCACGTACGGGCAGTCGGGTCCGATCACCGCCGCGCAACGCGATGTCCTGCGCGCGCTCGGGATCACCCGCGGCATCACCCTGAAGGAACTGCCGATCGCCGGCGCCCTCGCCACGCCATCGGAGATCCGCGCGCTGGTCTCGCGCGGCGACGCCGTCTCGGTGCACCTCAACCGCACCCTGATGTACCACAACGCCGACGCGCGCCGGCTCTCCGGCGTGGACCGCGTGCAGGCGAACCCGGGCGACTTCGGCTTGCCCACGGGCCTGACCGGCGATGGCGTGGCCGTCATGGTCAACGACTCCGGCATCGACGCCACGCATGCGGACCTGGCGTTCGGCGAGCACGTGGTCGAGAACGTCCAGGCACTGACGAACCTGGGCGCCGTCGTCGGCCTGCTGCCGGCCACGTACCTCGAAGGCCAGGCGAACACCGACATCAGTTCCGGCCACGGTACGCACTGCGCCGGCAGCGTCGGCGGCACCGGCGAACGGTCCGGCGGCGTGCAGCGCGGCGTCGCCCCGAACGCGTCGCTGGTCGGCTATGGCTCGGGGGCGGTCATCTCGATCCTCGACGCAGTGGGCGGCATCGACTACGCCATCGCCAACCAGCACGCCTTCGGCGACCCCATCAAGGTCATCTCCAATTCGTGGGGGACCACCGGCGACTTCGACCCGACCGACCCGGTCAACATCGCCACCTACGAAGCCGCCAAGCGCGGCATCGTCTCGGTCTTCGCCGCGGGCAACGACGGTCCCGCCGCGGACACGCACAACCCCTACGCACAGGCACCCTGGGTGGTGTCGGTCGGGGCCGCCAACAAGGACGGCACCCTGGCCGACTTTTCCTCGCGCGGCGCGGCGGGCGAGGGCGGCACGTTCACCATGCCGGACGGCGTGGAATGGACGTGGCGCAACGAGCCCACCGTCGTCGCCACGGGCGTGGACATCGTCTCGACCCGCGCGCTGACGGGCGTGCTGCCGCTGCTCGCGATCGGCCAGGACCTCGGGCTCGGCCTGCAGGCGCCGTACTACACGACCATGAGCGGCACCTCGATGGCGACGCCGCACGTCGCGGGCATCGTCGCGCTGCTGTTCGAGGCCAACCCGGACCTGACCCCGCTCGAGGTGCGCGCCGTGCTGCACGACACCGCCGACCCGATGGGCAGCCATGCCGCCTGGGAAGTCGGCGGGGGCCATGTCGACGCGTACGAAGCGGTCGGGGTCGCGATTGACCTCTGATTGTGGTTCGTGAGCGGCGCGTCGTTTATGCGCCGCCGTATGGGGATTTCCGCCCATGACCAATGGGCGGTGACCCGGATGGAGCGGGGGCGTGCGCTGGCGAACACTCGTGGCACGCCCGACCTCCCTCCACCAGGCACCCCGGAGCCCCCGATGAGACATTCCCGCACCTTCCGCGTCTGCGCGATCGCCGCCGGCATGATGCTGAGCGGCGTCAGCCTGGCCGACGCGCACCTCGACCCCGCCCTGCTGACCCGGCTCACCAGTGCGCTGCCCACCGACGAACTGCAGGTCGTCGTGACCTACGAACAGTCCGGCCCGGTCACCGCCGCGCAACGCGCCACCCTGGACGCGCTCGGGATCGACCGTGGCATCACCATGCGCAGCCTGCCGATCGCCGGCGCGCTGGCCACGCCCGCCGAGATCCGGGCGCTCGCGCAGCGCGACGACGTCGCCTCCATCTACTTCAACGCGCCGCTGCGCTACTTCAACCGGGAGGCCAACCAGCTGTCCGGCGTGGCGCGCTCGGTGGAGAACCCCGGCGACTTCAACCGCGCGATTCCCTTCAGCGGCGCGGGCGTGACGGTGCTGGTGAACGACTCCGGCGTGGACGGCACGCACGACGACATCAAGTTCGGCGACCACCTGGTGCAGAACACGCAGGGCGTGACCAACCTGCACGCCGTGGACGCGATGCTGCCGATCACCTACCTCGAAGGCATCCCGAACACCGACTGGGGCTCCGGCCACGGCACCCATTGCGCCGGCACGATCGGCGGCACCGGTGCGAAGTCCGGCGGCCTGTACCGCGGCGT
>CAMLHR010000148.1 GCA_946479915.1 uncultured Lysobacter sp. | reverse complement strand
ACGGCCAGGGCGCCGGCCGCAACCCGGTGACGCAGTTCGACAAGGACGACGTCGAGGCGATCGGCCTGGTGAAATTCGACTTCCTGGGCCTGCGCACCCTCACGATCATCGATTGGGCCGTGAAGGCCATCAACGCGCGCCGCCGGGACGAAGGTCCGCTCGACATCACGTCCCTGCCGCTCGACGACGCGGAGACGTACGCCCTGTTCGCGCGCGGCGAGACCGTCGCGGTGTTCCAGTTCGAGTCGCGCGGCATGCGCGAGTTGCTCAAGCGCGCCCAGCCGGACCGCTTCGAGGACCTGATCGCCCTGAACTCGCTGTTCCGGCCGGGCCCGATGGACCTGATCCCGGACTTCATCGAGCGCAAGCACGGGCGCGCGGTCGTCGAGTACCCGCACCCGCTGCTCAAGCCGGTGCTGGAACCGACCTACGGCGTGGTCGTGTACCAGGAACAGGTGATGCAGACGGCGCAGGTCCTGGCCGGCTACTCGCTCGGCGGGGCGGACCTGCTGCGCCGCGCGATGGGCAAGAAGAAGGTCGAGGAGATGGCGCGCGAACGCGCCAAGTTCGAGGCCGGCGCGCAGGAGACCCACGGCATCCCGCCGAAGGTGTCCGGGCCGATCTTCGACCTGCTCGAGAAGTTCGCCGGCTACGGCTTCAACAAGTCGCACGCGGCCGCGTACTCGCTGGTCGCCTACCAGACCGCGTGGCTGAAGGTGCACCACCCGGCCGAGTTCATGGCCGCGGTGCTGTCCTCGGACATGGACAACACCGACAAGGTGACGGGGTTCCTCGCCGAGGCGCGGGCGATGGGCCTGGAGGTGCTGAAGCCCGACGTCAACGCCTCCGCGTACATGTTCGAGGCCACGGCGCGCGACACCATCCGCTACGGCCTGGGCGCGATCAAGGGCGTGGGCCGCGGCGCATGCGAGGCGATCGCCGAGGAGCGCGCGCGCGGCGGCGCCTTCGCCGACCTCGCCGACTTCTGCCAGCGCGTGGATTCGACCCGCCTCAACAAGCGCGTGCTCGAGGCACTGGTGCAGTCGGGCGCGCTCGACGCCCTGGGCCGCAACCGCCCGTCGCTGCTGCTGCAGCTGCCCGAGGTCCTGCGCGCGACCGAGCAGCTCGCGCGCGAGCGCGAGGCCGGCCAGGTGTCGTTGTTCGGCGGCGCCACGGATGCCGCGCCGGCGATGGCGCTGGAGCTGCCCGAGGTGGACGACTGGCCGCTCGCCCGCAAGCTGCACGGCGAGCGCGAGACGCTCGGCCACTACCTCAGCGGCCACCCATTCGATCCGTACCGCGAGGAACTGCGCCACCTGGTGGGCCACGACCTCGGCGACCTCGACACCCTCTGGGAGTCACGGCCCGAATCCGCGCGCGGCGGCTGGCGCCCGGAGCTGGAGACCGTCGTCGCCGGCCAGGTCGTCGGCCTGCGCAAGAAGGGCGACAGCCAGGTGTTCGTGCAGCTCGAGGACGGGCGCGGCCGCATCGAGTGCGCGTTCTTCGCGGAGGCCTGCCAGGAGTTCGGCGCACTGCTCACCCGCGACCGCCTGCTGGTGATCCAGGGCGGCCTGCGCGAGGACAGCTTCACCGGCGGCTTCGCGCTGCGGGCGCAGCGCTGCTGGGACTACGCGCAGCTGTGCGCGCACAACGCGCGGCGCCTGTCGCTGCGGCTCGACCTGCGCGTGCCCGGCACCTGGGAGCGCGTGGACGCCGTGCTCGCCCAGCACCGCCCGGGCGGGACGCCCCTGCGCCTGGACCTGCTGCGCGACGGCGCCGCCGGCATGCTCGACCTCAACGGCCGCCATGGCGTGCGCGTCGACCAGGAACTCCCCGGCAGCCTGCGCGCCGTGCCCGGCGTGCGCGCGGTCCGGGTCGCACTCGACAAGCCCTGGAGCTGAGCGATGCATTCGCCCGCGTTGACCACCCCCGTACTGACCATTGGCCTGCTCGCGCTGAGCAACGTGTTCATGACCTTCGCCTGGTACGCGCACCTCAAGGAGCTCGGGCACAAGCCCTGGCTGGTCGCCGCCTTCGCGAGCTGGGGCATCGCCCTGTTCGAGTACCTGCTGCAGGTCCCGGCCAACCGGATCGGCTACACCGTGTTCTCGATCGCCCAGCTCAAGATCCTGCAGGAGGTGGTCACCCTGGCGGTGTTCGTGCCGTTCGCGGTGTTCTACCTCAAGGAGCCGCCCAAGCTGGACTACGTCTGGGCCGGCCTGTGCCTGCTCGGGGCCGTGTACTTCATGTTCCGGGGGAAGCTGGGGGCCTGAGGCCGGGCCGGGGCCGTCGGCTAGACTAGCGGGATGAACCCGAACTACCTCGATTTCGAGCAGCCGATCGCCGACCTGGAAGGCAAGATCCAGGAGCTGCGCCATGCCAGCCATGGCCCGGCGGTGAACATCGACGCCGAGATCCACGCGCTGCAGGACAAGCTGCGCCAGCGCACCGCCCACATCTTCCGCGACCTGAGCCCCTGGCAGGTCTCGCAGCTCGCCCGCCACCCCGCGCGCCCGTACACCAACGACTACCTGCGCGTGATGTGCGAGGAGTTCCAGGAGTTGGCCGGCGACCGCGCGTTCGCCGACGACCCGGCCATCGTCGGCGGGCTGGCCCGCATCGACGGCCGCGCCGTGGTCGTGATGGGCCACCAGAAGGGCCGCGACACCAAGGCCAAGATCCGCCGCAACTTCGGCATGCCGCGCCCCGAGGGCTATCGCAAGGCGCTGCGGCTGATGAAGCTGGCCGAGCGCTTCGGCCTGCCGATCCTGACCTTCATCGACACCCCCGGCGCGTATCCCGGCGTCGGCGCCGAGGAGCGCGGCCAGTCCGAGGCCATCGCGCGCAACCTGATGGAGATGGCCGAGCTGCGCGTGCCGATCGTCTGCACCGTCATCGGCGAGGGCGGCTCCGGCGGCGCGCTCGCGATCGGCGTGGGCGACCGCACGATCATGCTCGAGTACAGCACCTACTCCGTCATCTCGCCGGAGGGCTGCGCCTCGATCCTGTGGAAGTCCGCCGACAAGGCGAAGGACGCGGCCGAGCAGCTCGGGCTGACCGCGAAGCGCCTGCGCGACCTCGGCCTGGTGGACAAGGTGGTCCGCGAGCCGATCGGCGGCGCGCACCGCAACCCCACGCAGATGGCCACGCGCCTGAAGGCGGTGCTGCTCAACGAGCTCGACCAGCTGCAGGCGCTGCCGGTGGACGAGCTGCTCGAACGGCGCTACCGGCGCCTGCGCGGCTACGGTGCCTACGACACCGCGCCTGCCGCCTGACCTGCTGCGCGACGCGCCCGGCTCGGCCACCTGGGTCGGGCTGAGCGGCGGCCTCGATTCGACCGTCCTGCTGCACCTGCTGGCCACCGACGTGGCGGTCCGCGCGCGCGGCCTGCGCGCGCTGCACGTGCACCACGGCCTGCACGCCGACGCGGACGCATGGGCGGCGCACTGCCGCGCCACGTGCGATGCACTGGGCGTGCCGCTCGAGGTGGTCCGCGTGGCGGTGTCGCCGGACGGCCGTGGCCCCGAGGCGGCCGCGCGGGCGGCGCGGCACGCGGCCTACGCCGACGTGCTGGGCGACCACGAGACGATGGCACTCGCGCACCACCGCGACGACCAGGCCGAGACGTTCCTGCTGCACGCGCTGCGGAGCTCCGGGCCCGACGGGCTGGCGTCCATGCCGGTGGCGCGGCGCTGCGGCCGCGGCTGGCTCTGGCGGCCGCTGCTGCAGGTGCCGCGCGCGGCCCTGCTCGCCCACGCCGAGGCGCACGGGTTGCGCTGGCTGGAGGATCCGTCGAACGACGACGTCGCGCTCGACCGCAACTTCCTGCGGCACCGCGTGCTGCCCCTGTTGCGCGAACGCTGGCCCGGCGCCGACGCCTCGTTCGCGCGCAGCGCCGCGCTGTGCGCCGAGGCCGCGACGCTGCTTGACGGCGACGATGGGGCGGCCCTGGCGCAGGTCGCCACGGACGATCCCGCCGTGCTGTCGCGCGACCGGCTGGCCGCGCTGGCGCCGGAGCGGCGGGCCCGCGTGTTGCGGCACTGGATCGCGACGCTCGGCCTGCCGGCCCTGCCCGCGGGCGGCGTCGCGCGCATCGAACGGGAGCTGCTGCCCGCCGCCCGCGACGGCGAGGCCTGCTTCGCCTGGCAGGGCGCCACGGTCCACGCCTGGCGCGACGGACTGCACGCGGGCCGCGCGCGCCCCTCTTTGCCGGCGGACTGGTCGGCCACCTGGGATGGGCGCACGCCGCTGGCGTTGCCGTCGGGAGGCACGTTGCGGCTCGACCCGCCGGTGCCGTTCGACGCGCCGGTCACGGTCCGCGCGCGCAGCGGCGGCGAACGGATCGCGCTGCCCGGACGCCGGCACTCCCATGCGCTCAAGCACGTGCTGCAGGACCTCGGGATCCCGCCCTGGCACCGCGCCGCGCTGCCGCTGCTCGTC
>CAMLHR010000147.1 GCA_946479915.1 uncultured Lysobacter sp. | reverse complement strand
TGCGAGCACGGCTGCGTGTACTGCTTCGCCCGGCCGTCGCACGCCTACCTGGACCTCTCGCCCGGGCTGGACTTCGAGTCGCGCCTGTTCGCCAAGACCAACGCGGCCGAGCGGCTGCGGCACGAACTCGCGAAGCCCGGCCACGTGCCCACGCCGCTCGCGCTCGGCATCAACACCGACGCCTACCAGCCGATCGAGCGCCAGTACCGGGTCACCCGCGAGGTGCTGGAGGTGCTGGCCGAGACGAAGCACCCGGTGCACTTCGTCACCAAGGGCGGGCTGATCGAGCGCGACCTGGACCTGCTGGCGCCGATGGCCCGCGAGGGCCTGGTGCAGGTGGCGTTCTCGATCACCACGCTGGACAACCGGCTGGCGTCGAGGCTGGAACCGCGCGCGACCTCGCCGCACGGCAAGCTGCGCGCGATGCGGGCGCTGCACGAGGCCGGCGTGCCGGTGGGCGTGATGGTGGCGCCGGTCATCCCGATGATCACGGACCGCGAGCTCGAGCACATCCTCGAGGCCGCCCGCGAGCACGGCGCGCGCTCGGCCGGCTACGTGCTGCTGCGCCTGCCGCACGAGCTCAAGCAGGTCTGGCGCGAGTGGCTGGAGCTGCACTACCCGGACCGTGCCACCCACGTGATGAGCCTGGTGAACCAGATGCGCGGCGGCAAGGACTACGACAGCGCCTTCGGCTCGCGCATGCGCGGCGAGGGCCCCTTCGCCGACCTGCTCAAGCAACGCTTCCGCAAGGCCCGCCAGCGCCTCGCCTTCCCCGGCATGCCCCCCTTCAACACCACCGTCTTCACCCCACCCCGCAAACCCAGCCCCCAGGGCCAACTCTTCTAAGAGCGGTGCTCGCCACGGCAAAAGCGCCTCGCTTTAGCCGAAGGCGGGGAGGAGGGGGCCGCCGAGCCAGAGCCAGCGGGTCATCCAGGCGCAGACGAGGGCGACGAGGGTGGTGAGGGGGAGGCCGATGCGGACGAAGTCGGCGAAGCGGTACTGCCCCGGCCCGAGGATCAGCAGGTTGCCGTGGTGGCCGATCGGCGTCAGGAACGCCACCACCGCGCCGAGCGCCGTGCACACCACGAACGGCGTGGCCGGCAGGCCCAGCGACTCGGCCAGCGACACCGCGATCGGTCCCAGCAACACCGTGGTCGCCGAATCCGACAGCACCTGCGTCAGCAACGACGCCGTCGCGAACATCACCAGCAGGATCGGCAGCACCGGCCAGTCGCGCACCAGCACCAGCAACCCGTTGGCCAGCAATTGCGCCGTGCCGGTCTGTTCCATCGCGATGCCGAGCGGGATGACGCCCGCGATCATCACGAACACGCGCACGTCGATCTCGCGATAGGCCTGGCCGATGTCCACGCAGCGGGTGGCGACCATCGCCACCGCGCCGAGCAGGAACGCCAGCGGCGCGGGCAACCACTCGGTCACCGCGGCCATGATCGTCAGGCCCAGGATCACCAGCGCCAGCGGCGCGCGCACCCGGCGCCGCGCCTCGCCGGCGAACGGCACCAGCATCAGGAAGCCGTGGTGCGCGGCCAGTTCGGCGAAGCGCGACGGGCGGCCCCAGAGCACCAGCAGGTCGCCCTCGCGCAGCCGCGCGTCCGCCAGGCGCCGTGCGCGGATGCCCTCGCGCCGCCACAGGCCCGCGATCACCGCGTTGAAGCGCCGCGAGAAATCCAGCTCGCGCATGCTGCGGCCGAGGAATTCCGACCCGGGCGCGACCACCGCCTGCACGAGCTGCGGCTCGCCGTCGCCGTCGACGGCCTCGCCGAAACGGTGGATGGCGTACAGGTCCAGGCCGGGGTCGTCGTGCAGCGACGCCAGCGCGTCGGCGGAGGCCTCCACCAGCAGCACGTCGCCGACGAGCAGCGGGCTCTTGTCGGTCAGGTCCTCGCGCAGCTTGCCGTCGCGCACCCAGCCCAGCAGGCGGAACTTGTCGCCCAGCGCCTTCTGCAGCTCGCCCAGCGGGCGGGTGTTCCAGCGCGAGTCCTTCACGATCAGCAGTTCGGTGCGGTAGCGGTCCAGGCGCAGGTACTCGTCGTCGCCGGACTTGCCGCTGCGCTTGGGCAGCATCCAGCGCGCCAGCAGCATGTACGCCACGCCGATCGCGACCAGCGCCAGGCCGATCGGCGTGATCGAGAAGATGCCCAGGCCCTCGGCGCCGGTGCGTTCGAGCAGGTTGTCCGCCAGCAGGAAGGCGGGTGCGCTGACAAGCGTGAGGGTAGTGCCCAGCGATGCGGCGAACGACATCGGCATCAGCAGGCGCGAGGCCGACAGCCCGCGCTGCTTCGCGAAGCGCGTGAGGATCGGCAGCATCATCGCGGTGACCATCACGTGGTGCGTGAACGAGGCCATCGCCGCGACCGCTGGCATGATCACCGCGATCGCGCGCGACTCGCTGCGTCCCGACGCCTTGCCGATCCACTGGCCGATGCGCTCGGTGATGCCGGTCGCCGCCAGCCCGCCGGAAATGACGAACACCGCGGCGACGATGATCGCCGGTTCGCTGGCGAAGCCCGACAGCGCCTGGTCGGGATCGAGCACACCGGTGACGACCATCGCCAGCAGCAGCAGCATGGCCGTGACGTCGATCCGCAATTTCTCGGTGACGAACAGGTACAGCCCGCCCGCGAGGATCAGCAGGAACAGGACCTGGTCGAAGTTGAAGGCGGTCGGATCGATGGGATCGGCCTGGCGGGCGGGGCGGCACATTGTGCCCGTTGGCCGGGGCGGTGGCCGCGTGGAGGCGCCTTGGTGCCCGTTCAGCGCCGCCAACGCGGCGTGCACGCACCGGGTCGGTACACTCCCGCGCCATGGCGTGCGCCGACATCACCCGCGATCCGCCGCCGGGCTCCGGCGACGGTGACGACCCGGCGCAGCTGGCCCGCTGCCAGGCGGATCTCGCCGCGCTCCACCGCGAATTCGAGCAATTCGCCTACGGCGTCTCCCACGACCTGCGCGCGCCGCTGCGCACGATCGACAGCTTCGGCAGCCTGCTGCGCCGCGAGCTGGGCGACGATGCGCCGCCGAAGGCGCAGGAACACCTGGGCCGCGTGCTCGCCGCGTCCGAGCGGCTGTCCGAGCTGCTCGACGGATTGCTCGACCTGTCCCGCGCGGGGCGCCAGCAGCTCAAGCCGCAGCCGGTGGACCTGGGCCTGCTCGCCGAATGGGCCGCCGCCGAGCTGGAGGAAGCCGACCCCGACCGCGAGGTGACGTGGGAGATCCAGCGCGACGTGCTGGTCCATGGCGACGAGGCGCTGCTGCGCCAGCTGCTGCAGCGCATGCTGCACAATGCCTGGAAGTTCTCCGCGAACTCGCCGGCGCCGGCGCGGATCACGCTGGAGGCCGAGCGCGAGGGCAGCTGCGTGCACGTCCGCCTGCGGGACAGTGGAAGCGGCTTCGACATGCGCTACGCTGACAAGTTGTTCGCTCCGTTCCAGCGGCTGCACGGACCCGACGAGGGCGGCGGCCACGGAATGGGCCTGGCGATCGCGCGACGGATCGTCGACCGACACGGTGGCAGCCTGCGCGCGGAGTCCACGCCCGGGCAGGGCAGCACCTTCCATCTCGAACTGCCGGCCGAGGCAACCGAATGAGCAACAAGGACATCCTGCTGGTCGAGGACAACCCGGACGACGTCGAGCTGACCCGCATCGCGTTCGCCGAGGCCAAGATCGCCAATGACCTGGTCGTCATGAAGGACGGCGCCGAGGCGCTGGACTACCTGTTCGCGCGCGGCGCGTACGCCGACCGCGATCCCGAGGACCTGCCCTCCATCGTGCTGCTCGACCTCAACCTGCCGAAGGTGGACGGGCGGGAGGTGCTGCAGGCCATCCGCGCCAACGAGGCGACCCGATCCCTGCCGGTGGTGGTGCTCACCACCAGCGCCGAGCCGTTCGACGTCGAGGCCAGCTACGCGCTCGGCGTGAACAGCTACATCCAGAAGCCGGTGGACTTCGAGCGCTTCGTCTGGGCGGTGAAGCAGGTGGGCCTGTACTGGCTGGTGCTCAACCAGCCGGCGCACACGCCCGTCTAGCCGTACATCCGTTCGGCGCGCTGGAAGAGGATCCAGCTGGTCGCGATGACCTTGTCGCCGCCCTCCGGGCGGTTGCCGCGGTGCGTGTGGGTGAACGCGGTCGGCGCGATCAGCAGCGTGCCGGCCTTCGGCACGACCTTGCGCTGCTGGAACAGGAATTCGGTCTCGCCGGCCTGGAAGCCGTCGTTGAGGTAGAGGGTCCACAGCAGGTGGCGGTGCAGCGTCTCTGCGCTGCCGTCGCGCGGGTACAGCTCGCAGTGCCAGTAGGGATAGCCGCCGCGACCGGCCGCGTAGCGCTGCAGGTTGATGGCGCCGGGACGCATCGTGGCACCCACGAGGTCGAGCAGGCCCGCGTCGTCACGGTGCGCCACGTCCTCCCGCTGATCAGCGTCGAC
>CAMLHR010000146.1 GCA_946479915.1 uncultured Lysobacter sp. | reverse complement strand
CCCCCCGCCGCGCCGCCGGCACCCGCGCTGCCGGTTCCGCCACCGACGCCACCGGCACCGCCCGCGCCGCCTTCGCCCGCGTTCGTCGCGTACTGACGGCGCTCAGCGCGCGACGGACGCTTCCACGCGCGCCCATGTCGCGTCATCGAGGCGCTCGCCCAGCGCGAGCGCCTCGAGGTTCTGCAGGAGCTGCTCGACCCGGCTCGCCCCCAGGATCACGCTGGACACGTGCGGGTTGCGCAGGCACCACGCGATCGCCAGCGGCGCCGGCGCCACGCCGAGGTCCCGCGCGACCGCCGCGAAGCGCGAGGCGCGCTCGATGCGCCGATCGCCGGGATCCCCGACCACCATGCGCTGCAGCCACCCGCGGCCCTCGTCGCCGAGCCGCGAGTCCGCCGGCACGCCCGACGCATACTTCCCGCTGAGCAGGCCCGATGCGAGCGGCGACCAGGTCGTCGTCCCCATCCCGAATTCCGCGTAGAGCCAGGCGTATTCCATCTCGACCCGGTCTCGGTGCAGCAGGTTGTACTGCGGCTGCTCCATCGTCGGCGCCACCAGGCGGTGCTCCCGCGCGACCCGGTGCGCTTCCCGGATCGCCTCGGCGGGCCATTCGGAGGTGCCCCAGTACAGGACCTTGCCCTGCCGGACCAGCGTGTCCATCGCCCACACCGTCTCGGCGACGGGGACGTCCGGATCCGGGCGGTGGCAGAAGTAGAGGTCGAGGTAGTCCACGCGCAGGCGCCGGAGGGCGTCGTGGCAGGCATCGTGCACGTGCTTGCGCGACAGCCCCCGCTGGGTCGGCCGTGGCTTGTCCGCCGCGCCGAAGAACACCTTGCTCGACACGCACCAGCCGTCGCGCGGCAGCCGCAGGTCCGCGATCACGTCGCCCATGACGCGTTCGGCCTCGCCGTTGGCGTAGCCCTCGGCGTTGTCGAAGAAGTTGATGCCATGGTCCCAGGCCGCCGCGACCAGTTCCCGCGCCTGGCCGCGCCCCACCTGGTTGCCGAAGGTGATCCAGGCACCGAAGGAGAGCGCGGACAGCTGCAGGCCGGATTCACCCAGGCGGCGGTATTGCATGGCGGATCGTCCTTTCGTGGGAGGGGGCCAGTGTAAAATCCCGCGACGTATCGGGGAGGGGACGGATGGAAGGTCTGGCGCGGGTCGCATTCGGCTTGTTCGGCCTGGCGGTGCTCATCGGCATCGCGTGGCTGTTCTCCAACAACAAGCGTGCGGTCGACTGGCGCCTGGTCGGCACCGGCGTCGCGCTGCAGATCGCGTTCGCCGCGCTCGTCCTGCTGGTCCCCGGCGGCAAGGACGTGTTCGAGGCGATCGGGCACGGGTTCGTCCGGGTGCTCGGGTTCGTCAACGAAGGCAGCAACTTCGTGTTCGGCGGCCTCATGGACATCGACAACCTGGGCTTCATCTTCGCCTTCCAGGTCCTGCCGACGATCATCTTCTTCGCCTCGCTGATGGGCGTGCTCTACCACCTGGGCGTCATGCAGTGGATCGTGCGCGGCATGGCCTGGGCGATCACCCGGCTGATGCGGGTGTCGGGCGCCGAGACCACCAGCGTGTGCGCGTCGGTGTTCATCGGCCAGACCGAGGCACCGCTGACGATCAAGCCGTACATCTCGCGCATGACCCAGTCCGAGCTGCTGACGATCATGATCGGCGGCATGGCGCACATCGCGGGGGGCGTGCTGGCCGCCTACGTGACGATGCTCGGCGGCAGCGACGAGGCCGCGCAGGTCTTCTATGCCAAGCACCTGCTGGCGGCCTCGATCATGGCCGCGCCGGCGACGCTGGTGATCGCCAAGATCCTGGTGCCCGAGACCGCCGAGCCGCTGACCCGCGGCACCGTGAAGATGGAAGTCGAGAAGACCACGGTGAACGTCATCGACGCCGCCGCGGTGGGCGCGAGCGACGGCCTGCGGCTGGCGCTCAACGTCGGCGCGATGCTGCTGGCGTTCATCGCGCTGATCGCGCTGATCAACTGGCCGCTGACCTGGATCGGCGACATCACCGGGCTGGACGAGGTGATCGGCCGGCCGACGGACCTGGCGACGATCCTCGGCTACGTGCTCGCGCCGATCGCGTGGGTCATCGGCACGCCGTGGGCGGACGCCACGACGGTCGGCGCGCTGATCGGCGAGAAGATCGTCCTCAACGAGTTCGTCGCGTATGCGCACCTGTCGGAGATCCTCAAGGGCGGCGCGGACATGGCGCTGTCGCCCGAGGCCACGCTGATCGCGACCTACGCGCTGTGCGGCTTCGCCAACTTCTCGTCGATCGCGATCCAGATCGGCGGCATCGGCGGGCTCGCCCCGGACCGTCGCTCCGACCTGGCCCGCTTCGGCCTGCGCGCCGTGCTCGGCGGTTCGATCGCGACCTTCATGACCGCGACGATCGCCGGCGTCCTGACCTGGTTCGGTGCGTAGCGAAGGCGCGTCCTAGCGGCGCGGCGCCCCTTCGCTGCGGACGGCCTGCCCCGGCGGCCCGAACGAGGCGCTGCCGTCGTCGCAGGTGACCAGGTTGCGGACCTGGCGCACGCCTGTGACCGTCGAGGCGACCTCGGCCGCGCAGTCGCGCATCCACGCTTCGCGGACCTCGCCGGTCAGCGTCACCACGCCGTCCTCGGCGGCGACCAGCACCTGGTTCGCCTCGAGCGTTTCGTGCGCGGCCAGCTCGTCGGCGACCACCGCGCGCACGCGCTCGTCGGGACGTCGGCGAGGATCGTCGTCGGCGGCGGCCGTGCGGTGGTCGCTCACCGGGGCGTCGTCGGTCGCGCTGCCGCCAGGTGCCTGCCTGCGGAAGTCCCCGTAGCCGCCCTGCCCCTCGAAACCGAACGACTGGTCGCCGGGATCGTGCGAGACGCCCCAGGCGCGGTTGGTCACCGAGGGCCGGTCGTGCTGCAGGTCGCGTGTCTTGTCCGGTTGCCGGGCCATGGCGCCCTCCCGTTCGGTTGCGTGGAGGACCGACGATAGGGGCGCAGGCGTCAGCGTCGCGGCAAGGCCCGGTGAACGCGCGTTATGCTCCGGGCCCGTCGCTGCAACCCGGAGCGCGCGTGACCCGCGTCGTCGTCGTCGGATCGTTCAACCTGGACCACGCCTGGACCGCCACGGCCCTGCCGCGCCCGGGCGAGACGGTCCGCGGCCGGTCCGCGCGCGGCCCGGGCGGGAAGGGGTTCAACCAGGCCGTCGCCGCCACCCGTGCGGGCGCGGGCACGACCTTCGTGTGTGCGCTGGGCGACGACGTCGCCGCCGGCGTCGCGCGCGGCATGGCCCGGGAGGAAGGGATCGACCTCCGCGCGGACCAGCGCACGGTGCCCACGGGCACGGCCGGCATCTTCGACGAGGCGGGCGGCACGAACAGCAACGCGATCGCGGCAGGCGCGAACGGCGAACTGGGCGCCGCGTTCGTGGACGCGCAGGCCGACGCCTTCAGCGGCGCCGGCGCGGTGCTTGCCCAGCTCGAAGTCCCGGTGGACGCCGTGCGCACGGCGTTGCGCCGCGGCCGCGACGCCGGGATCCCGACGCTGCTCAACCCCGCGCCCGCGGATGCGGCGACCACGCCCGACCTGCTCGCGCTGTGCGACGTGCTGACGCCGAACGAAACGGAGTTCGCCGCGCTGCTCGCCCGGCACCTGGGCCGGCAGGTGGATCCCGCGGACCTGGCCGGCACCGACGATCCCCGCCTGCACGCCTGGTGCCGGGAACTGCTCCCGCATGGCCGCGTGGTGCTCACGCTCGGGCCCGCCGGCTGCTTCGTGTCCCACCCGGACGATGCGCCGGACCGGACGGACGGCGGCGGTCCCATCGCGTTCCATCGCGTCCCGGCGGAACGGGTCGACCCGATCGACAGCACCGGTGCGGGCGACGCGTTCTCCGGCGCACTGGCGGCGGCGCTCGCCCTCGACCTGAAGGCGCCGTTCCGCCGGCACCTGCGGTTCGCCGGCCGCTACGCCGCGCTGGCGACGGAACAGGCCGGCGCGGCGGTGGCCATGCCGAGGCTCGGCGACGTCAGGGCGCGCTTCCCGGACTGACCTGCGCGGGACGCGCACGGCATCCGGTCCGGTATCGCTCCTACAATGGCCGGATGCGCATCGGTCCCCACGCCATCGAACCCCGGGTCGTCCTCGCGCCGATGGCCGGGGTCACCGACAAGCCGTTCCGGGTGCTGTGCAAGCAGCTCGGCGCCGGGCTGTGCGTCTCGGAGATGACGACGTCGGACCCGCGCTTCTGGCAGACGGCCAAGTCGCGGCACCGCATGGACCATGCCGGCGAGCCCGACCCGGTCAGCGTGCAGATCGCCGGCACGGTGCCCGCGGTGATGGCGGACGCTGCACGCTTCAACGTGGACCACGGCGCGCAACTGGTGGACATCAACATGGGCTGCCCGGCGAAGAAGGTGTGCAACGCCTGGGCCGGCTCGGCGCTGATGCGCGACGAGGCGCTGGTGGCGCGGATCCTGTCGGCGGTGGTCGCGGCGGTCGAGGTGCCGGTGACGCTGAAGAT
>CAMLHR010000145.1 GCA_946479915.1 uncultured Lysobacter sp. | reverse complement strand
CACGGCCGCGACATCAAGTTCGACCTCGGCCGCGCCGAGGGCTACAAGAACTTCTGCAACAAGCTGTGGAACGCCACCCGCTTCGTGCTGATGAACACCGGGGGCGCGTCCTTCTCCGGCGCGCCCGTGCCGCGGACCGACGCCGAGCGCTGGATCCTGTCGCGGCTGGACGCCACGGCCACGGAGGCCGCGCGCCACTTCGCCGACTACCGCTTCGACCTGCTCGCCCAGGCGCTGTACGAGTTCGCCTGGAACGACTTCTGCGACTGGTTCGTGGAACTCGCCAAGCCGTCCCTGAACGGCGGCGACGCCGCGGCCGCGGACAGCACCCGGCACACCCTGCTCCACGTCCTCGAGCGCCTGCTCTGCCTGCTGCACCCGCTGGTGCCGTTCGTCACCGAGGCGCTGTGGCGCGAGGTGGCGCCGCGGCTGGGCATCGCGGGCACCTCCATCATGGTGCAGCCGTATCCCGCGCCGGGCGACACCGACACCGCGTCGTACGCGGGTGCGGCCGCCGACATCGAATGGCTCAAGGCCCTGGTGTCCGCGCTGCGCCGCGTGCGCAGCGAACTGAACGTCGCACCGTCGCGGCAGGTCCCGCTGCTGCTGCAGGGCGGCGGCGACGCGGACCGCGCGCGCGTCGAGCGCTTCGCGCCGGCGCTGTCGTTCCTCAACCGGCTCGAAGCGATCGCGTTCCTGGCCGACGGCGAGGCCGCGCCGGCCGCCGCCACCGCGGTCGTCGGCGACCTGGCGCTGCTGGTGCCGCTGGCAGGCCTGGTGGACCTGGACGCCGAACGCGCGCGCCTGGACAAGGAACTCAGGCGCGTCGAGGGCGAGCTGGCGAAGTCGCGCGGCAAGCTGGCGAACGACACCTTCGTCGCCAACGCACCGCCGGCCGTGGTCGAACAGGAACGCCAGCGCCTGGCCGACTGGACGGCCCAGCACGCCGCCCTCGCCGCCCAGCGCGAAAGGCTCTAGTCCGGCAGGAGTTCCATCGCCATGACGATGGCGTCCTCGCGGCCGGCGTGCGAGGGGTAGTAGCGCGGGCGCCGGCCGATCTCGTTGAAACCCTCGGCGTCGTACAGCGCCAGCGCGGCATGGTTCGACGGGCGGACCTCCAGGAACAGGCGCTGCGCGCCACGCGCGCGGGCCTGCTGCAGCAGCGAGCGCAGCAGGCGCCGGCCGTGGCCGCGTCCCTGCGCGCGGGGATCCACGCAGACGTTGAGCACGTGCGCCTCGCCCGCGGCGACGCTCAGGACGCCATAGCCGACCACGTCGTCACCGTCGACCAGCACCCACGCCGGGTAGGTCGCCCGCAGGCAGTCCTCGAAGATCCCGCGCGTCCAGGGGAATGCATAGGCACGCAGCTCGATCGCGAGCACGACGTCCAGGTCCTCGTCGCGCATCGGCCGCATCCGGGGCGCCGGGGCGTCCTGCGGGGATGGATCGATCGCGAACGTGGCACTCACCGGTCAGCCCCCGGCGGACCCGCCGGGACGCGCGCGCAACGCACGCAGGCGCGGCCACAGGCGCCGCTTGGCGGCGGCGTCGCCGCGCAGCGACGCGACCGGCGGCAGGTCCGCTACCACGCGCCGCGCGCCCGGGTCGGACGGATCGCGTCCGGCCGCGCGCAACACCGCGTGCAGCAGCGGATCCTCCGGCAGGCCGGCGAAGCGGACCACGTCGTGGCCGAGCGCCGCCAGCCACTCGCGCTGCTCGGCGCTCCAAGGGCCCGCATCGGTCATGCCGGGTCGCCCTGCGTATGGCCGCGGAGCCGGCGCCATGCCCACGCGACGGGACCGGACACCGCGTACGCCGCGGCGATCGCGAACAGCACCGTGGGCGGATCCACCGCGATCGCCGCCACCAGCGCCACCACCGCGACGATGGCCAGGAACGGCACCCGGTCCGAACGCGGCCCGCCGGCCTTGAAGCTGTACCAGCGCCAGCGGCTGACCATCAGCAGCGCCGCCACGACCGTCAGCACGAGCGCCGCGTAGCGCAGTTCCACGCCGCTGAACTCGAAGTCGTGGAACGCCCACACGAAGCTCACCATCAGCCCGGCGGCCGCCGGACTGGCCAGGCCGATGAACCAGCGCTTGTCCACCTGCCCGATCTGGCTGTTGAAGCGCGCCAGGCGCAGGGCTGCGCAGGCGGCGTAGAGGAACGCGGCGATCCAGCCCAGCTTGCCGGGCACCGCGCCGTCCAGGCGCATCGCTTCCAGCGCCCAGTGGTACATGACCATCGCCGGCGCGATGCCGAAGCTGACCAGGTCGGCGAGCGAGTCGTACTGGCTGCCGAATTCGCTCTGCGTGTTGGTGAGCCGCGCGACGCGGCCGTCGATCCCGTCGAGCACGCCGGCGACCAGCACCGCCACGCAGGCCACGCCGAACAGGTCCTGGGACGCGGCGATGATGGCGTAGAAGCCGGCGAACAGGCCGCCGGTGGTGAACAGGTTGGGCAGCAGGTAGACGCCGCGCGAGCGCGGGCGGCGCGGGTCGGTGCCGGGCGTGGGGTCGGGCGCGTCCATGGCGGCAGTCTAGCGGCAGCGGCGCATTCACGGACCTTTGCGCGACGTCACGGCAGGCTCCCCGTTCGCACGGACACACCGGGGGTCGCCCTTGCAATCCGCGCTCGCACCGGCCGGCACCGGCGCCGAGGCCATCGCGCAGGTCTTCTGGATCATGGCCGGCGGCGCGCTGGTGGTCTGGGCCCTGGTCGTCGCCGGCGCGCTGTGGGCCGGGGCGCGGCGGCGCACGGCGCCGGACGACGCGACGGCGCGACGGCGGGCGCGCTGGCTGGTCGTGGGCGGCGGCATGGTCGCCCCCACGCTGCTGCTGGGCGCCCTGCTGGTGTACGGGCTGCTGCTGATGCCGAAGCTGCGCGCCCCGCCCCCGGCGGGTGGGCTCACCGTGCACGTCACCGGCGAGCAGTGGTGGTGGCGCGTGCGCTACCCCGCGCCGGGCGGCGCGGTCGAGCTGGCGAACGAGATCCACGTGCCGGTGGGCGAGCGCGTGCGCTTCCTGCTCGACAGCCCCGACGTCATCCACGCCTTCTGGGTGCCGTCGCTGGGCGGCAAGGTGGACATGATCCCCGGCCGTACCACGACGCTCGTGCTGGAGCCGACGAAGGCCGGGACCTACACCGGCATCTGCGCCGAGTACTGCGGCGCGTCGCATGCGTTCATGCGGTTCGCGGTGGTCGCCGAGCCGCGGGCCCGGTTCGAGGCCTGGCTCCGCCACCAGGCCCGCCCCGCCGCGCCGCCCGTGGGGCCCGCCGCCGCGCGCGGCCGCGACGCCTTCCTGCGCCACGGCTGCGGCGCCTGCCACGCGGTGCGCGGCACCCCGGCGCGCGGCACGCTCGGGCCCGACCTGACGCACGTCGGCAGCCGGCGCACCCTGGCGGCCGGCACGCTCGCCAACGACGTCGCCGGCTTCCGGCGCTGGATCCGGGACACGCACGCGGTCAAGCCCGAGGCCGTCATGCCGGAGTTCGGGATGCTGCCCGACGCCGAGGTCGAGGCGATCGCCCGCTGGCTGGAGGGACTGCAATGAGCACGGCGCGCGAACACCGCCGGGATCCCGCCGCCGACCGGCTCGCCGCGGCGTGGGAGGCGCCCGCGGGCTGGCGCTACTGGTCGGCGGTGAACAACAGCCATGTCGGGCGCTGGTACCTGGCGACGGCGTTCGCGTTCTTCCTGTTCGCCGGCGTGCTCGCGCTGCTGATGCGCACGCAACTGGCCGTCCCGCTCAACGACTTCGTCTCCGTGGACACCTACAACCAGCTGTTCACGCTGCACGGCTCGGTGATGATGTTCCTGTTCGCCGTGCCGGTGTTCGAGGCGTTCTCGATGCTGCTGATGCCGGCGATGCTCGGCACGCGCGACCTGCCCTTCCCGCGGCTGTCGGCCTACGGCTACTGGTGTTTCCTCATCGGCGGCGTGTTCGTCTGCGGCTCGATCTTCTTCGACGCGGCGCCGAAGGGCGGCTGGTTCATGTACCCGCCCCTGGCCACCGATTTCCAGGAAGGCAAGGGCCCTGACATCTGGCTGCTGGGCCTGAGCTTCATCGAGGTGGCGTCCATCGCGGCGGCGGTCGAGCTGATCGTCGGCGTGCTCAAGACGCGCGCGCCGGGGATGCGCGTCAACCTGATGCCGCTGTACGCGTGGTACGTGCTGGTCGTGGGCGCGATGATCCTGTTCGCGTTCCCGCCGCTGATCGCCGGCGACCTGATGTTCGAGCTGCACCGCATGCTCGACTGGCCGTTCTTCGATCCGGCGCGCGGCGGCGACCCGCTGCTGTGGCAGCACCTGTTCTGGATCTTCGGCCACCCCGAGGTGTACATCCTGATCCTGCCCGCGATGGGCATCGTGTCCGAGGTGCTGCCGACCTTCGCGCGCAAGCCGCTCTTCGGGGCGGCCTTCGTCATCTACTCGGGGATCCTGATCGGCTTCCTCGGCTTCGGCGTGTGGAGCCACCACATGTTCTCGGTGGGCATGGGGCCCGTCGCCGACTCCGCGTTCTCGATCG
>CAMLHR010000144.1 GCA_946479915.1 uncultured Lysobacter sp. | reverse complement strand
GACGCCGATCCCGCACAACGGGTGCCGTCCGCCGAAGAAGCGTCGCGTCTAAGGGAGCTGACGAACAATGGCTCGTTACATCGGTCCCACCTGCAAGCTCGCCCGTCGCGAAGGCGCCGACCTCGGCCTCAAGTCGCCGGCGCGCGCGCTCGACTCCAAGTGCAAGCTGGAGCAGAAGCCCGGCCAGCACGGCCCCACCGCGCGCCGCGGCAAGCTGTCCGACTACGCCACCCAGCTGCGCGAGAAGCAGAAGGTCAAGCGCATCTACGGCCTGCTGGAGCGCCAGTTCCGCAATTACTACAAGAAGGCCTCGACGAAGAAGGGCAACACGGGTGAGAACCTGCTGCAGCTCCTCGAGACCCGCCTCGACAACGTCGTCTACCGCATGGGCTTCGCGGTGACCCGGCCGGCCGCGCGCCAGCTGGTCTCGCACCGCGGCGTCACGGTCAACGGCAAGCCCGTCAACCTGCCGTCGTACCAGGTCAAGGCCGGCGACGCGATCGCCCTGGCCGAGCGCGCCCAGAAGCAGCTCCGCGTGCAGGAGTCGCTGACGGTGGCGCAGCAGATGGACCTGTCGCCGGCCTGGATCGAGGTCGACGCGAAGAAGTTCGCGGGCGTGTTCAAGGCGGTCCCGGACCGCGCGGACCTGCCTTCGGACATCAACGAAGCGCTGATCGTCGAGCTGTACTCGAAGTAATCCACTGTTCCCGGTCCCCGGCGCGAGCCGGGGAGCCACAGGAGACCCCCAAATGACGGTTACCGCCCACCAGGTGCTGCGTCCCCGCGGCCCCCAGATCGAACGCCTCACCGGCAACCGCGCCAAGGTCGTGATCGAGCCGCTCGAGCGCGGCTACGGCCACACCCTCGGCAATGCGCTGCGCCGCGTGCTGCTGTCCTCGATCCCGGGCTTCGCGATCACCGAGGTCGAGATCGACGGCGTGCTCCACGAGTACAGCACGATCGAAGGCCTGCAGGAGGACGTGCTCGAGGTCCTGCTGAACCTCAAGGACGTCGCCATCCGCATGGGCACCGGCGACGCCTCGTCGCTGGTCCTGTCCAAGCAGGGCCCCGGCGTCGTCACCGCCGGCGACATCCGCACCGACCACAACGTCGAGATCCTCAACCCCGAGCACGTGATCTGCCACCTGACCAAGGACACGGCGATCAACATGCGGCTGAAGATCGAGCGCGGCTTCGGCTACCAGCCGGCCGCCGCCCGCCGCAAGCCGGACGAGGAAACCCGCACGATCGGCCGGCTGATGCTGGACGCCTCGTTCTCGCCGGTCCGCCGGGTCGCCTACGCGGTCGAGGCCGCGCGCGTCGAGCAGCGCACCGACCTGGACAAGCTGGTCCTGGACATCGAGACCAACGGCACGATCGACGCCGAGGAAGCCGTGCGCACCGCCGCCGACATCCTCAGCGACCAGCTGTCGGTGTTCGGCGACTTCACGCACCGCGACCGCGGCGCGGCCAAGCCGGCGGCGACCGGCGTCGACCCGGTGCTGCTGCGCCCGATCGACGACCTGGAGCTGACCGTGCGTTCGGCCAACTGCCTCAAGGCCGAGAGCATCTACTACATCGGCGACCTCATCCAGAAGACCGAGGTCGAACTGCTCAAGACGCCGAACCTCGGCAAGAAGTCGCTCACCGAGATCAAGGAAGTGCTCGCCCAGCGCGGCCTTTCGCTCGGCATGAAGCTCGAAAACTGGCCGCCGGCGGGCGTCGCCTCGCACGGCATGATGGGCTAAAGGAAACACGACAATGCGCCACCAGAAATCCGGACGTAAGTTCAGCCGCACCAGCGCGCACCGCGCCGCCATGTTCCAGAACATGGCCGCGTCGTTGTTCAAGCACGAGCTGATCCGCACCACCCTGCCGAAGGCGAAGGAACTGCGCCGCGTCGCCGAGCCGCTGATCACCATGTCCAAGACCGACGGCGTCGCCAACCGCCGCCTCGCGTTCGCGCGCCTGCGCGACAAGGAAGCGGTGGGCAAGCTGTTCGTCGAGCTCGGCCCGCGCTACCGCGAGCGCCAGGGCGGCTACCTGCGCATCCTCAAGTGCGGCTTCCGCCCCGGCGACAACGCGCCGATGGCGTACGTCGAGCTCGTCGACCGCCCGGACGCGGCCACCGAGTAAGGCCAGCGGGCGCCAGGCGCGCCACGCGACACGCGACACGAGGCCCCGGCGGAAACGCCGGGGCCTTTTTTTGCGGCGATAATGTGGCGATGGCAGCCAACCCCTTCCGCTGGTCCTTCCGTTCGCAATGCCTCGCCGGCTTCGCCGCCTGCGCGGCGCTCATCGCGTTCGCCCTCTACAGCCAGTTCCAGCTCGGCCTGTTGCCGTGCCCGCTGTGCATCTTCCAGCGCGTGGCGTTCGCGGCGCTGGGCGTCGTGTTCCTGCTCGCCGGGCTGCACGCGCCGGCGGGGCGGGGCGCCCGCGCGGGGTGGGGCGTGGCCGCGCTGCTCGCCGCCGCGGTGGGTGCGGCGATCGCCGCGCGACACGTCTGGCTGCAGCACCTGCCGGCCGACCAGGTGCCGGCCTGCGGGCCCGGGCTGGACTGGATGATGCAGACGATGCCGGTCGCCGGCGTGCTGCGCGAGGTGCTCACCGGGTCCGGCGAGTGCGCGAACGTGGACTGGTCGTTCCTCGGCCTGTCCATGCCCGGCTGGAGCCTGGCGTGGTTCCTCCTGCTCGGCGCCTGGGCGGCGTCCGCCGCCTTCACGCGCCGGCGCGGATGATGCGGTGATGCAGCGAGGGGATCCCCAGCACCTGCGCCCGGTGAACCTGCCCGAGGGGTGGTCGCCGGAGAGTTGGCGCGCCCGGCCCGCCAGCCAGCAGCCGGCCTATCCGGACGCCGCGGCGCTGGCCGCGGCGCTGGCCGAGTTGCGCGCGCTGCCGCCGCTCGTCACCTCGTGGGAGATCCTCGCGCTCAAGCGCCAGCTGGCCGAGGCCCAGGAGGGCCGCCGGTTCCTGCTCCAGGGGGGCGACTGCGCCGAGAGCTTCGCCGACTGCACGCCGGAAGTGATCTCCAACCGGCTGAAGGTGCTCCTGCAGATGAGCCTCGTGCTGGTGCACGGGCTGCGCCTGCCGGTCGTGCGCGTTGGCCGCTTCGCCGGCCAGTACGCCAAGCCGCGCTCCGCGGACACCGAGACGCGCGACGGCGCCACGCTGCCGAGCTACCGCGGCGACATCGTCAACGGCGCGGGGTTCACGGCCGCGGAGCGCACGCCGGACCCGCGCCGCATGATCAAGGCGCACGCGCGCTCGGCGATGACGATGAACTTCGTGCGTTCGCTGATCGACGGCGGGTTCGCCGACCTGCACCACCCCGAGTACTGGGACCTGGGCTGGGTGCGCCACTCGCCGCTGGCCGACGAGTACCACCGGATGGTGGAGGGCATCGGCGACGCGGTGCGCTTCATGGAGACGCTGTCCGGCGCGGACGTGCACAACCTGGACCGCGTGGACTTCTACACCTCGCACGAGGCGCTGCTGCTGCCGTACGAGGAGGCGCACACGCGCCAGGTGCCGCGGCAGTGGGGCTGGTTCAACCTCGGCACGCACCTGCCGTGGATCGGCATGCGCACCGCCGCGCTCGACGGCGCGCACGTCGAGTACTTCCGCGGCATCCGCAACCCGGTCGCGGTGAAGGTCGGCCCGTCGATGACCGTCGACCACCTGTTGCGCCTGGTGGACGTGCTCAACCCCGACGACGAGCCGGGACGGCTGACCCTCGTGCACCGCCTGGGCGCGGGCGAGGTCGCGCGGCGCCTGCCGCCGCTGCTCGAGGCGATGCGCCGCGCCGGCCGCCGGGTGCTGTGGATCTGCGACCCCATGCACGGCAACACCGAATCCACGGCGAACGGCTACAAGACCCGGCGCTTCTCCAACATCCGCAGCGAGCTGGAGCAGGCGTTCGACCTGCACGCCGCCGCCGGCACGCGCCTGGGCGGCGTGCACCTGGAGCTGACGGGCGAGGACGTCACCGAGTGCCTGGGCGGCGCGCGCGAACTGACCGAGCAGGACCTGGGCCGGGCGTACCGCTCCAACGTGGATCCCCGGCTGAACTACGAGCAGGCGCTCGAGTCGGCGATGCTGGTGGTCCGCAAGCAGGCGCTCGCCGGCCGCGCCGCGCAGCCCTAGGGCGGCGGCGCGAGCGGCCCCAGCGTGGGCAGGAAGCGGGGCGGACGGCGTGCCTGCGTGGCCTGTTCGAACGCGAAGGCCATGGCGATCAGCGCGGGCTCGCTCCAGGCGCGCCCCATGAAGGTGATGCCGACCGGCAGGCCGTGCACGTCGCCGGACGGCACGGTGATGCTCGGCGTCCCGGCCACGGCCGCCATGCCGTAGCCGGCGCCGGTGAAGTGGTCGCCGAGCAGGTGGTCCGTCAGCCAGGCCGGCGACGTGCTGGGCGCCACGATCGCGTCCAGCGCGTGCCGGTCGAGCGTGGCCAGCAGCCCGTCGCGGCCGGCCAGCCGGCGTGCCTCGTCCCGGGCCTCGCGGTAGGCCGCGTCGGTCAGCGGGCCTTCGCCTGCGCCATCAGGAACAGTTCCTGCCCGAAGAA
>CAMLHR010000143.1 GCA_946479915.1 uncultured Lysobacter sp. | reverse complement strand
CGTGCATCATCTCGACCGCGCAGCAGGCCAGGCCGAAGGTCATCGGCCACATCGAACCGGTGCGCGCCCAGTTCCACAACGCATCCATGGAGGTGGTCGCGAACCCGTGCTGCATCACCGGGTTGTCGCCTTCGGGACGCAGGATGTCGTCCACCCGCCCTTCCGGGATCGGGTTGTGCATGAGCCCCGAGACAGTCTGGATCACTCCCACTCGAGCGCTCCCTTCTTCCACACGTAGATGAAGCCGAGCAGCAGCATGCCGGCGAAGATGCCCATCTCGACCAGGCCGAGCATCCCGAGGTCGCGGAACACGGTGGCCCACGGGACGATGAAGATGATTTCCAGGTCGAAAATGATGAACTGGATGGCGATCAGGTAGTAGCGCACGTCGAACTGCATGCGCGAGTCCTCGAACGCCGCGAAGCCGCACTCGTACGCCGAGAGCTTCTCGAGGCTGGGGCGCTGCGGTCCGAGGACCCGGCCGACCACCAGCAGCGCGATGCCGATGCCGGTGGCGACGATGAGGAACAGCAGGTTCGGCAGGTATTCGGCCAGCACTTGCGATTGCCCGATGCGTGGTTCCGTGGGGATCCGCGCCGTTCAGGAAGCGCGCGGGCGGGTGATCCACCATTTTAGCCGGCGCGGAGCCGTCAGGGGAACAGCGCGCCGATCTCCAGGGCCAGCCGATAGGGTTCCGGGGCGTTCCGGTTGGTCAGCACCACGACCGTCAGGCGCCGTGCCGGCCAGCGCACGATCACGTTGCGGAAGCCGATCGATTCGCCGGAATGCCAGACCGTGTCGCCGGTGACCCGCCAGCCGTACCCGTAGCGCACGTCGGGATCGTCGGTGGCGACCAGGGGCGAGGTCGCCGTCCGCCGCGCCGCGGCCGGCAGCAGCCGGTCGTCGTACAGCGCCGCATCCCACTTCGCCAGGTCATCCACGGACGAGTAGATGCCGCCGTCGCCGAGCACCGCGCTCGTGGGGCTCTGGTCGGTGCGCACCCAGGCGCCGTCCACCAGGCTGTGCCCGTACGCGCGGTGCGCCACGACGGGACCGTCGTCCACGCGCGCCAGCGTCGCGTCCATGCCGAGCGGCAGGAAGATGTTCTCGCGCAGGTACGCGGGGTACGGGCGGCCCGACGCGCGCTCGACGACGAGCGCCAGCAGGGCGTAGCCGCTGTTGCTGTAGCGGTAGCCGGTGCCGGGCGGGAACAGCGTGCGGTCGTGCGGCTCGAGCAGGTGCAGCACGTCGGCGTCGCGGACCTGGCGCGTGGCCGTCTCGGGGACGAAGTCCTCGTAGTCGACCAGTCCGGAGGTATGGGTCAGCAACTGCCGCAGGGTCGGCGCCGCCGGCGCGGGCGGCAGCGACGGCAGCCACTTCCCGACCGGGTCGTCGAGGTCCAGGCGCCCGTCCTCCGCCAGCAGCAGGATCGCCGCGGCGGTGAACTGCTTGGAGACGGACGCGAGCCGGTAGTTGGTCGCCGGCGCGGCGGCCGTCCCGCCTTCGACGTCCGCAAGGCCGTAGCCCTTCCGGACCACCGCTTCCCCGTCGCGGACGACGAGCACCGAGGCGCCGGGCACCTCGCCGGTGTAGTCGACCATCAGCGCATCCACCGCGGCACGCGCGGCATCGTCGCTGCCCTGCGGCGTCGTGGCCGCCAGGGCGGTGGCGAGCAGCAGGGTCGTGGGCGACACGGCGGGATCCTCCATGCGGGTCAGCGCACCGGCACGTCGAACGCCACGTTGGGCGCCGGTTCCGGTTGCAGGGTGAAGTGCCACCACTCCATCGGGTAGTTGCGGAACCCCGCGCCTCCCATCACGTCGAGCAGGGCCTGCCGGTTCGCGCGCTGCCCGGCCGTGAGGCCGGGATGGTCGGTGTTCGCCGCCGGATCGAAGAAGTCGAACGGCGTGCCCATGTCCAGCGGCGCGCATCCCGTCCCGCCGGCGCAGTCGAGCAGTGTCAGGTCCACGGTCGCCGCGCGGCTGTGCCCGGACACCGGCGCGATGTAGCCCCCCAGGAGCGCCGGCTTGTCGAGCCCCGGGTAGTACGCCGCCTTCGCGCCCGGGTCGTCAGGACCGGCGGCCCAGGCGACGAAGCTCGCGACCGCGCGCACGGGGCGATAGCAGTCGAAGATCCGCAGGCGCCGCCCGTGCGTGCGCAGGGCGCGCTCGACCCGCGCCAGCGCCTCGGCGGCCTCGCGGCGCAGGAGGCACTTCCCGGCCTCGTAACCGGGGACCGGCGCACCGGTGAAGTTGTCGGCGCCCGCATACCGGATGTCCAGGTCGATGTCCGGCACGAGCGTGGCGACGTCCACCAGCACCGGGCAGTCGCCGGTGCGTTCGAAGGCCAGGTCCTCGAAGTCCGAGCTGAAGTCCGCCTCCGGGTCGAGCTTGGCCATCGCCAGCGTGCGCCGGCCGTCCGGCTGGCGGGCGAAGTCCATCCAGGGCTCGACGCCGACGCTGTCGGCGTGCCAGTCGAGCAGGTAGCGGCCGTCGGCGACCATCAGGTCGCCGGCGAGCAGCGGCGACTTCGCGACCCGGAACTGGACGCGGCCGTCCGCGTCGCAGAGGGTGGCGTCGCCCAGCCAGGGATCGCGCCAGGTGCCGAGCCATTGCGCCACGTCGCCCGGCGCGACCGGTGTCCGGGATGACGTGTCCGGCAACGGCGCGGCATCCGGCGGCGGCGGTTCGGCCGCGAGCCGCGCCGCGTAGTCCGCGACCGTGGGGCGTTTGGCCGGCGCGGTGAAGTGCTTGAGCAGCACCTGGTCGAGCACCGTGCGCGCCTCGCTCCCCTCGCCGTTGATCATCACGACGTAGCCGCTGCGCAGGTCCGGCAGCAGCGTCATCACCGAGTACATGCCGCCGAGCGTGCCGGTGTGCGACACGGTCCACGCGCCGTCCGCGTCCGCCACGCGGAAGCCGAGCGCGTACGCATAGACATGGGTGTCGTTCCAGTCGCGGCGACGCTGCGACAGCGGCATGACCGTCACCGGCGTGACCATCGTCTCGCGCTGCGCCGCGGGCAGCCACTCCAGCTGCGCGGGCGCCGGCGCCAGCCAGTTGCGCGCCCACGCGAGCATGTCGTCGAGCGGGCACCGGATGCCGCCCGCCGCCGCGGACGCGATCGCCTCGACCACGGGCGGGTCGAGGCGATAGGGAACGTTCCGCGCGCCGTCGTGCCAGTGCGGCTGGGCGACGCTCAATGCCGAGCGGTCGAAGGCCCCGACGCGGCACCCGTCCAGCCCCAGCGGTTCGAAGACCTCCCGGCGCACCAGTTCCTCGTAGGAGGCGCCGCCCGCCGCGGCGGCCACCTCGCCGGCCACGACATACAGCAGGTTGTCGTAGGCGTAGCCCGCGCGGAAGCCGTAGGCGGGCACGATGTGGCGGAGGCCGCGGGTGATGTCCTCGCGTGTGAACCGGTTGGGCTCGGGCCAGAGCATCAGGTCGCCGCCGCCCTCGGGCAGGCCGCTGTTGTGCACCAGCAGGTCGCGCACCGTCATGTGCGCGGTGACCCAGGGGTCGTGCATGGCGAAGTGCGGCAGGTGCGCCACCACCGGGTCGTCCCACCGCAGCTTGCCCTGGTGGACCAGCCGGGCGAGCACCGTCGCGGTCATCGCCTTCGAGTTCGATGCGATCTTGAACAGCGTCTCGGGCGTGACCGGATCGCCGGATCCGGCGACTGTCTCGCCCAGGGTGCGGACCTGGACCACTTCGCCGTCCGCGATGACCCCGACGGCGATGCCGGGAAGGTCGTAGCGCTCGACGGTCGCCTCGATCGCGTCGTCGATGGCGGCGAGGTCGGGGGGTGCGGCGGACGCGGGCAGCAGCGCGGCGAGGAGCATCGCCGCTGAAGCGGCTCCCACACGGAAGGGGCTAGCCACCGGAGGCCTCCGCCTCGACTTCGGACCAGACACGCAGGAGGTTGCCGCTCCACAGCTTGGCGATGTCGGCGTCGGAGAAGCCACGCGCGCGCAGCTCGGCGGTCACGTTCGCGGTTTCCGCGGCGTTCGACCACCCGGTCACCTGCCCGCCCCCGTCGAAGTCCGAGGCGATGCCCACGTGGTCGATGCCCATCACCCCGACCATGTGCACGATGTGGTCCACGTACTCGCCGAGGGTGGCCATCGGGAACCGCGCCTCGATGTCGCGCATGCCGGCCACGGCCATCGGGAGCGCGCCGTGCAGCACGCTGTCGTATTCCTCCGCGCCGGCGGCCTCGGCGACCCGCGCCTGCAATGCCGCTTCGGCCTCGGCCCGCGCGGGGTCGTGCTTGACGAACTCGCGGTAGGCGACTGCATGCACCACCCCGCCCTTCGCGGCGATCGCGCGCAGCAGGTCGTCCGGCAGGTTGCGCGGGTGGTCCGCGAGCGCACGCGCCGACGAGTGCGACGCGATGACCGGCGCACGCGAGAATGCGAGCACGTCGCGCACGCAGGCATCGGAACTGTGGGAGACGTCCACCATCATCCCCACGTCGTTGGCGCGCAGCACGACGGAGCGGCCGAAGGCGCTCAGCCCGCGATCGCCCGGCGGCGCGTCGCCGAATTCCGGGCGCAGGCCCGAGCTGGTGC
>CAMLHR010000142.1 GCA_946479915.1 uncultured Lysobacter sp. | reverse complement strand
CGTGAGGCTGGATCGGTCCCCGTCGACATCAGCCGCCAGGCGGCCGTCCAGGCCGGCCGCACCGGCAGCGTCCCGGTGGTCCTGCCCGACGGCACGCGCTATGCCCTGGCGTACGAACGGAGCGAAAGCGCGCCGGACGGCAACTGGACCTTCGTCGGCCGCGTCGCGACGCCCCTCGGCTCGCTGGCCTCCGTGATCACGTTCGGCCGCGACGCCGTCTTCGGGACGTTGCCGACGCCGGACGGCACCCTGCTGAAGTTCAACACCCGCGCCGGGCGGACGTTCCTGGAACCGGCGGGCTTCGTCGTCCCCCCCGGTGTGGACCCCTCGAAGTATCCCGACTACGTGCAGCCGGGGGCCGGCCTCCAGGTGGCGGCCTCGCAACCCGGCGTCGTCGCGACGCCGCGTGCCGCTCCCGCGAGGGCGGCACCGGCCCGGATCGGCCAGGCCGCCGCGGAGGGAGAGGCCACCATCACGATCCTGGCCATCTACACGAAGAACCTGGCGCAGCTCCGTGGATCGCGTGCCGCCGCGGAAACGGAATATCGCAACCTGGTCGCGGTCATGAACCAGGCGCACCGGGACAGCGGCACGATCGCGCGGTTCGAGATCGCCGCGTTCGTGCAGACCGACTACCCCGCCACGGCGTCGATCGCCGCGGCGCGCGACGACATCGTCGGCGTCCTGCCGGACGGCACCAACCCGGCCGCCCTCAGGGACCAGCACGCGGCCGACCTGGTCGCGATGATCCGGCCGTACGTCCCGCAGGACCTGTACTGCGGCATCTCGCAGTTCCCGGGGGATGAGCTGCGGAGCCAGTTCCTGGACGCGTCCACCGGCTACTCGGTCACCGCCGTCGAAGCCTGCCACCCGATCGTCTTGGCACACGAGATCGGCCACAACCTGGGCCTCATGCACGACCGGGACACGATCGCCGGCCCGCAAGGGTCGACGCTCAGCTATGGCACCTATCCGTTTTCCTTCGGCCATCGGCAGCTCGGGCCGCCCGGGTTCGCCACGATCATGGCCTACGAATCGAAGAGCCGGCCGCGCCTCGGGTATTTCTCCCATCCGGGGACGACGCTGTGCGGCGGCGCGCCCTGCGGCAACGCCGCGCTCGCGGACAACGTGCGCAGCATCAACCTGACGGCCGGCTCGATCGCGCGTTTCCGCGACCCGCCCGGCGGCATGTACATCAACGACAGCTGGGCGTACGAGTACAGCACCGACCTGGCAGGCTGGTTCGTGGACGTGAGGCTGTCCTCGCCCGCGCCGGCCGGCGGCATCACGTTCGACGTCGTCGTCGAACCCGGATCCGCGCAACGCGGGGTGGACATGGACGTCGTGTCCGAAGCGGGGCTGGTCGACATGACGATCCCCCAGGGGTGGACCCAGGCGTCGTTCGCGGTGCGGGTGTATGCCGACGAGGTCGCCGAGTCCCCGGAGACCGTCCGGTTCCGGCTGCGCGATGTCCGGGGGACCGTCACGGTGCTGGACGACGAGGCGACGCTGACGATCGTCGACTACGACACGCCGGTCCGGCTCGAAGGCAATGTCCGGTTCCCGCCCGGACTGGAGGCGAAGCCCGAAACCGTGCCGGTGCGCGTCAGGAGCCTCAACGGGGGGTTCAGCGACGAGTACTACGTGTATGCGCACGCACCGGATTACAGGTACGCGACCGAAGTCGAGCAGGGATCGTTCACGCGGCTCGTGGCGATCGCGGACGGCCTCCGCATGCGGGACGTCGTCATCGAGGCCGTCGACCGTCCGATGCTGCTGGTGGACCTGCGCCTCGAGCAGCCGGTGCGGTTTTCCGGCCGCCTCACGAACGAAAGCGGCCAGCGGGTGACGGGCGTGCCGGTCATCCTCTGGAACCCGGATGGCGACGGTTCCGGGGTGTACGCCAACTGGGCATCCGGGAGCTACATCGCGCCGTACAGCCAGGACGTCCAGCCGGGCAACGCCATGCAGCTCGAGGTCCGCGATCCGCCATGGCCCTATGTCCGCCAGGTCGTCGAGGTGCCGCCGATCTGGGCCGATGGCGCGCGCGACGTCCGGCTGCGCCAGGTCCCCAGCCTGACCATCCCGCACGTGACCGTCGTCGAGGGCAGTGCGGCCGACGGTCCCCGGACGATCCTGCTCACGGCCTCGCTGTCCCTGCCGGGGACGAAGACGAGCGTCAGCTTCGACATCCAGCGCGTGGGCACGGCCGACGGGAACGACGCCAAGCTGCCGCAGACCCACTTCACGATCCCCGTGGGCGGGAGCCGGGTGGAGGTGCCCGTCGTCGTCCTGGGCGACGACCGGCGCGAAGGGGACGAGACGATCGAGCTGCGGATCACCAACCTGACGGGTCCCGCGTGGAACCCGGGTCCCGGGTCGCTCCGCATCGCCACCGACGACGGGCGTCCCGGCGACGGCGGCTGCACGGGCTCGTCCGCCGAGGGCGTGGTGCGCATGTGCCAATGAGGTCGCCGCCGACGCGCTGTGCTAGCGTATCCGCCCCCGGACCGTGCCAGGTGAGACAGCCAGGTGGCCCGCGCCAACGCGCCGGCCGAGCGTGCGACATGGACACTACGACCGCCCACTGCTGACCACCCCGCGAGGCTTCCCGCAAGGGCGCCCTCGTGGCGCCCTTTTCGTTGCCCGGCATTTCCACGACCACCATGATCGCCATCACGCTCCCCGACGGCTCGCGCCGCGAGTTCGACCACCCCGTTTCCGTCGCCGACATCGCCACGTCCATCGGCCCCGGCCTGGCCAAGGCCGCGCTGGCCGGCAAGGTGGACGGCCGGCTGGTCGACACGAGCCACGTCATCGACCGCGACGCCGCGCTCGAGATCGTCACCGACAAGCATCCGGACGCGCTCGACGTGCTGCGCCACTCCACGGCGCACCTGCTGGCGCAGGCCGTGCAGCGCCTGCACCCCGGCGCGCAGGTCACCATCGGTCCGGTCATCGACAACGGCTTCTACTACGACTTCGCGTACGAGCGGCCGTTCACGCCCGAGGACCTGCCGGCGATCGAGGCCGAGATGCAGAAGATCGTGAAGGAGGCGCTGCCGGTGTCGCGCACGGTCAAGTCGCGCGACGAGGCGACGAAGTTCTTCCGCGACATGGGCGAGGAGTACAAGGCGCAGATCATCGAGTCGATCCCCGCCGAAGAGGACCTCTCGCTGTACACGCAGGGCGAGTTCACCGACCTGTGCCGCGGCCCTCACGTCCCGGGCACCGACAAGTTGCGCGGCTTCAAGCTGATGAAGGTCGCCGGCGCCTACTGGCGCGGCAACCACGAGAACGAGATGCTCAGCCGCATCTACGGCACCGCGTGGCTCAACGACAAGGACCTCAAGGCGTACCTGACGCAGCTCGAGGAAGCCGAGAAGCGCGACCACCGGCGCATCGCGAAGCAGCTCGACCTGTTCCACCTGCAGGAAGAGGCGCCGGGCCTGGTGTTCTGGCACCCCAAGGGCTGGGCGCTGTGGCAGGCGGTCGAGCAGCACATGCGCAAGGTGTACCGCGACAGCGGCTACCAGGAGGTGCGTTGCCCGCAGATCCTCGACGTGTCCCTGTGGAAGCAGTCGGGCCACTGGGACAACTACAAGGACAACATGTTCTTCACCGAGTCCGAGAAGCGGACGTACGCGGTGAAGCCGATGAACTGCCCGGGCCACGTGCAGGTCTTCAACCACGGGCTGCACAGCTATCGCGACCTGCCGATCCGCTACGGCGAGTTCGGCGCCTGCCACCGCAACGAGCCGTCGGGCGCGCTGCACGGCATCCTGCGCGTGCGCGGCTTCACCCAGGACGACGGCCATGTCTTCTGCCGCGAGGACCAGGTCGAGGCCGAGGTCACGGCCTTCCACCGCCAGGCGATGCAGGTCTACGCGGACTTCGGGTTCACCGACGTGCAGCTGAAGCTGGCCCTGCGGCCGGAGCCCCGGCTGGGCGACGACGCCACCTGGGACAAGGCCGAGGAGGCCCTCCGCGCGGCCCTGCGCAAGGCCGGGGTCGAATGGGAGGAGCTGCCGGGCGAGGGTGCCTTCTACGGCCCGAAGATCGAGTACCACCTGAAGGACGCCATCGGCCGGACCTGGCAGCTGGGCACCATGCAGGTGGATTTCATGATGCCGGGCCGCCTGGGGGCGGAATACGTGGACGAACAGAGCCAGCGGCGCCACCCGGTGATGCTGCACCGGGCCATCGTCGGGTCCATGGAGCGGTTCATCGGGATCCTCGTCGAGCACCACGCCGGGGCCTTCCCGGCCTGGCTGGCCCCGGTCCAGGCCGTGGTGATGAACATCACCGATGCCCAGGCCGACTGGGCCGCGGACGTCAGAAAAACCCTTGTGAATCAAGGGTTCAGGGTCGAATCGGATTTGCGGAACGAGAAGATCGGCTATAAGATTCGCGAGCATACGCTGCGGCGCGTGCCGTTCCTGCTGGTGGTCGGAGACCGCGAGAAGGAGCAGCACGCCGTTGCGGTGCGCACGCGCTCCGGTGAAGATCTCAAGGCCATGCCGGTCGAGGCTTTCGCCGAGCTGTTGCGCAAGCACTCCCATCCCGGCGCG
>CAMLHR010000141.1 GCA_946479915.1 uncultured Lysobacter sp. | reverse complement strand
GTCAAGGAGATCGACTACAAGGATCTCAACACCCTGCGCCAGTACCTGACCGAGACCGGCAAGATCGTGCCGAGCCGGATCACCGGCACCAAGTCGAAGTACCAGCGCCAGCTGGCGACCGCCGTCAAGCGCGCGCGCTTCCTGGCCCTGATCCCGTACACCGACAACCACAACGCCTGAGGTAACAGACCATGCAACTGATCCTCCTGCAGAAGGTCGCGAACCTCGGCAACCTCGGCGACAAGGTCACCGTGAAGCCGGGCTTCGGCCGCAACTTCCTGGTGCCGCAGGGCAAGGCCGTGCCGGCCACCGAGGCGAACCTGGCCCAGTTCGAGGCGCGCCGCGCCGAGTACGAGGCCAAGGCCAAGGGCGCGCTCGAGGCCGCCGAGGCCCGCCGCGCGAAGCTCGACGGTGCGACCGTCACGCTCTACGCCAACGCGTCGACCGAGGGCAAGCTGTACGGCTCGATCGGCCCGCGCGAGATCGCCGAGGCGCTGACCAAGCTGGGCACCGAGGTCGAGAAGTCCGAAGTGGTGATGGGCGAGGGCGCCATCCGCCGGACCGGCGAGTTCGAGGTGACCCTCCACCTGCACGCCGACGTCGAGACGCCGGTCAAGGTGGTGGTGGAGCCGGAAGCCGCGTAAGGCGCTCGCCATTGCGACGAGTCAACGGAACGGGCGCTTCGGCGCCCGTTTCGCTTTCCGGAGTCGCGGCTCGTGAGACGGGTGCCGGGGAAAGTTATGCACAGCATTTCCCACGACTTGTCTGCAACGGTCGTCCGCCCTGGAGGCCTACCATGCCAGCTCGCCTGCACGACACGGACCGAGGCGTAGGTCACACCGGGGGAGCCACACCACTGATGAGCGCACGACAGGGGTTCCGTGCAGACGGGCCGGGCTTCAGCCGTCCCGACCAGCGTGTCGAACAGTTGCGGGTGCCGCCGCAATCGGTGGAAGCGGAACAGGCGGTGCTCGGCGGCCTGATGCTCGCGCCGGAGGCGTTCGACCGCGTCGGCGACCTGCTGGCCGACCAGGACTTCTACCGGCGCGACCACCAGCTGATCTACCGCGCGATCCGCGAACTGGCGGAGCGCAACAAGCCGTTCGACGCGGTGACGCTGGGCGAGTGGTTCGAGTCGCAGGGCCTGGCCGAGCAGGTCGCCGGCGGCGCCTACCTGGTGGAACTGGCGAGCACCACGCCGTCGGCCGCGAACATCCGCGCGTACGCCGAGATCGTGCGCGACAAGGCGATCCTCCGCCAGCTGATCGAGGTCGGCACCGGCATCGTCAACGACGGCTTCCAGCCCGAGGGCCGCGACAGCAGCGAGATCCTCGCGCACGCGGAGAAGGAAGTGTTCGCGATCGCCGAAGCGGGTTCGCGCGGGCGTCGCGACTTCGTGGCGGTCAACGACGCGCTGATCGAGGCGTTCGACGTGCTGCAGACGCGGCATGCCAGCGGCGGCAGCGTCACCGGCCTGCCCACCGGCTACGTCGAGTTCGACGAGATGACCGCCGGCCTCCAGCCGACCGACCTGCTGATCCTCGCGGCCAGGCCGGCGATGGGCAAGACGACGCTCGCCCTCAACATGGCCGAATACGCCGCCATCAAGAGCCGCAAGGCGGTCGCGGTGTTCTCGATGGAAATGTCGGCCAGCCAGCTCGCGCTGCGCCTGATCTCGTCCAATGGCCGCGTCAACGCGACCCGCCTGCGCACCGGCCAGCTCGAGGACGAGGACTGGAGCCGCGTGACCAGCGCCATCCGCATGCTGCGCGAGGCGAAGATCTTCATCGACGACACCCCGGCGCTCTCGCCGGAGGCCCTGCGCTCCAAGGCGCGGCGGCTCAAGCGCGAGCACGACCTGGGCCTGATCGTCATCGATTACCTGCAATTGATGGCGGTCCCCGGCAACCAGGAGAACCGCGCCACCGAGATCTCCGAGATCTCGCGCTCGCTCAAGGCGCTGGCCAAGGAGCTGAACGTCCCGGTCATCGCGCTGTCGCAGCTCAACCGCTCGCTGGAGACGCGCACCGACAAGCGCCCGGTGATGGCCGACCTGCGCGAGTCCGGCGCCATCGAGCAGGACGCCGACGTCATCGTCTTCATCTACCGCGACGAGTACTACAACAAGGAAAACTCGCCGGACAAGGGGCTTGCCGAGGTCATCATCGGCAAGCAGCGAAACGGGCCGACGGGTTCGATCAAGCTCAAGTTCTTCGGCGAGTACACCCGCTTCGACAACCTCTCGCACGATTCGGTCGGCAGCTTCGAATAACGGGCGCGGCCTAGAATCGCCCGATGCCCAGGCCCACCACCGCGACCCTCCATGCCGATGCGCTCCGCCACAACCTGGCGGAGCTGCAGCGCCGCGCGCCGCGCAGCCGGGTCATGGCGATGGTCAAGGCCGACGGCTACGGCCACGGCCTCGAAGCGGTGGGGCGCGCGCTCCAGGGCGCGGACGCGTTCGGCGTCGCCATGCTCGAGGATGCGCGCCGGCTGCGCGCCCTCGGCCTCGGACAGCCGATCCTGCTGCTGGCCGGCATCGACGGCGCGGCCGACCTCCAGGAGGCGCGGCAGCTCTCGCTCGACGTGGTGGTGCACCACGCCAGCCAACTCGACATCCTGGGGCAGGACCACGGCACGCCGGTCCGTTGCTGGCTGAAGGTGGACAGCGGCATGCACCGGCTCGGGTTCCCGCCGGGCGACGTCCATGCGGCGCACGCGCGGCTGTCCGCACTGCCGAACGTCGCCGCCGACATCGTGCTGATGAACCACTTCGCCAGTTCCGACGACTTCGGCGGCGCGCAGACGCGGGCGCAGCTGCGCGTGTTCGACGACTGCACGGCCGGGCTGCCGGGTCCCCGGTCGCTCGCCAACTCGGCCGCCGTCCTGGGCTGGCCGGACACCCATGCCGACTGGATCCGCCCGGGCGGGGCGCTGTACGGGATGACCGTCGTGCCGGGACGCACCGGCGCGGACTTCGGCCTGCGGCCGGCGATGACCTTCGCCTCCGGGCTCATCGCCGTGAACCGCGTCCGCAAGGGCGAGCCCATCGGTTATTCCGCCACCTGGACCTGCCCGGAGGACATGCCGGTTGGCGTCGCCGCGGTGGGGTATGGCGACGGGTACCCCAGGCACGCGCCCAGCGGCACGCCGGTCCTGGTCGGCGGCCGGCCGGCGCGGGTCGCCGGCCGCGTCTCGATGGACCTGATGGCCATCGACCTGCGCGACGTGCCGGACGCCCGGGTCGGGGACCCCGTGACCCTGTGGGGCGAGGGCCTCCCCGTCGAGACGGTGGCGGCGGCGGCAGGCACGATCGGCTACCAGCTCACCTGCGCCATCGCCCCCCGGGTGGCCCGGCACGCCCCGGGCGCCGCACCGCAACATGACGGCGGTCACGGTTCGAAGTAGTTTTCCGAACGCCGGCTGAACGGCGCCAGGGGAACCACGATGAACCGAACCCTCCTCCATGCCGCGCTGGTCGCGGGCCTTGCCAGCCTGGTCGTGACCGGCGCCGACGCCGCCGGCGTCGAGAAGGAGCGCGTCTACATCAAGTTCAAGCCGGGCACGCGCGGGCAGGTCGAACGCTCGCTGCGCGCACACGGCGCGGAGGTCCACCACATCTTCGACGAGCTCGGCGTGTTCGCGGTGACCATGCCGTCGAAGTCGATCGATGGCTGGCGCCACAACCCCAACATCGAGTTCGTCGAACCCGACCCGCCGCGCACGCCGCTCGGCCAGGTCCGGCCGTACGGGATCGACATGGTCCAGGCGCCGCAGACCTGGGCCGCGGGCGCCACCGGGAACGGCATCACGGTCTGCGTCATCGACTCCGGCATCCATGCCGCGCACGAGGACTTCCAGGGCGTGAACCTCGTCGGCGGCTACCCGTCCGGCTGGGGCACGGACAGCTGCGGGCACGGTTCCCACGTGGCCGGCACGATCGCGGCCCGGGACAACGCAACCGGCGTGGTGGGCGTGGACCCCGGCGGCGTCTCGCTGTTCGTGGTCAAGGTGTTCGACGGCCCGGACTGCGGCTGGGCCTACAGCTCCGACCTGGTGGACGCCGCGCAGCGCTGCGCCAACGCGGGTGCCCGCGTGATCAACATGAGCCTCGGCGGCGACTTCGCCAGCAGCGTCGAGCAGGCGGCCTTCGCGGGGCTGGACGACGCCGGCGTGCTGAGCATCGCGGCGGCCGGCAACGACGGCAACACGCGCCACAGCTACCCCGCCTCCTACGACAGCGTGGTGTCGGTGGCCGCTGTGGACGGCGCCGGCAACGTCGCCGACTTCTCCCAGCAGACCGACCAGGTCGAACTGGCGGCGCCTGGCGTGGCGGTGCTGAGCACCGTGCCGCAGGTGACCGCGACGGCGTCGGTGGGCGGCGAGTCGTACATCGTCTCGGCGCTCGAGTTCACCCACCAGGGCTTCTCCGACGCCGCGCTCGCCGATGGCGGCCTGTGCGAGGCCGCCGGCAACTGGACGGGCCGCACGGTGCTCTGCGAACGCGGCAACATCAGCTTCGCGGAGAAGGTCGACAACGCCCATGCCGGCGGCGCCGCCGCGGTGATCGTCTA
>CAMLHR010000140.1 GCA_946479915.1 uncultured Lysobacter sp. | reverse complement strand
TGGCTGGGCAAGATCGGCGCCGGCCCGGGCACGGACCCGGTCGAGACGATCATCGGCCGCGTGCTGACCTTCCTCTACTTCGCGTTCTTCATCACCATGCCGCTGTGGACCAGGATCGATTCGACCAAGCCGGTGCCGGAACGGGTGACCACGCATGATTAAGCGCTTCGCGGTCTTCGTATCGGGCCTCCTGGTCGCCGGGCAGGCGTTCGCCGCCGGCGGCGGCAACCTCCAGCAGGCGGGCAACGACCTGGGCGACCAGGCGTCGCTGCAGCGCGGGGCCGCGCTGTACATGAACTACTGCTCGGGCTGCCACTCGCTGCAGTACGTGCGTTACTCGCGCATCGCCAGGGACCTGGGGCTGACCGACGAGCAGGTGCAGGCCTCGCTCAACTTCACCGGCGCCAAGGTCGGCGAGCAGGTCCACACGGCGCTCGCGCCGGAGGACGCGCAGGCGTGGTTCGGCCAGGTCCCGCCGGACCTCAGCCTGATCGCGCGGGTGCGCGGCAGCGACTGGATCTACACCTACCTCAAGTCCTTCTACCTGGACCCCGAGCGTCCGCTGGGCTGGAACAACACCCTGTTCCCGAACGCCTCGATGCCCAACCCGCTCTGGATGATGCAGGGCCTGCAGCGCGCCGAGCACGGCGAGGCGGACCCGGCGACGGGCGAGCGCCCGGTGGACCACCTCGTGATCGCGGAGCCGGGCAACGTCCCGCCCCAGGTCTACGACCAGGCGGTCCGGGATATCACGAATTTCCTCGAGTACGTCGGCGAACCGGCCGCGCTCCAGCGCCATGACCTCGGCGTGTGGGTGATCCTGTTCCTGGCGTTCTTCACGTTCATCGCCTGGCTGCTCAAGAAAGAGTACTGGCGCGACGTGCATTGAGGACGGCGGGGAGCCGGACTCGGGGGCCGCGGTGACCACGCGCAAGGTGCGCGTGGCGCCTGTCGACCGGCGGATTCCGGTCGTGGGAGCACTCCATGATGGCCACGAGTCCGCGCATGCGTAATGCACTGACCCTGTTCTCCGCCGAAGACTGCGTCCTCTGCCACCGCGTGCGCCTCGTGCTCGCGGCCAAGGGCGTCACCTACGACCTGATCCCCGTCGATCCCCAGAATCCGCCCGAGGACCTGATCGACCTCAACCCGTACCACTCGGTGCCGACCCTGGTCGAGCGCGAGCTGGTGCTGTACGCGGCGTCCGTCGTCACCGAATACCTGGACGAGCGCTACCCGCATCCGCCGCTGATGCCCGTCGACCCGCTGTCCCGCGCGCGCCTGCGCCTGGCGATGCTGCGCCTGGAGCACGACTGGGTGCCGCAGGTGCAGGCGATCCAGCTGGGCAACAAGGCCCAGGCCGACGCCGGCCGCAAGCGCCTGAAGGAGCTGCTCACCGCGTCCGTGCCGCTGTTCAAGGCCAGCAAGTTCTTCCTCAACCCCGAGATGAGCCTGGCGGACTGCGCGATGGCCCCGATCATCTGGCGCCTGGAGGCGCTGGAGATCCCGCTGCCGAAGGACGGCGGCAAGGTCATCGAGGACTACGGCAACCGCATCTTCCGCAACCCCGGCTTCGTGCGCAGCCTGACCGAGGCGGAGAAGCGCCTCCGCGAGTTGCCGGCCTGACGGGCCGGACCGGCCGATGACCGACGACGCGCCCCCGCCGCGCATGACCAGTCACCGCCCGTACCTGCTGCGGGCGCTCAACCAGTGGATCGCGGACAACGGCATGACGCCGCACCTGCTGGTGGACGCGACGGTGCCCGGCGTGCAGGTGCCGCCGCAGGCGGTGCACGAGGGCAAGGTCGTGCTCAACATCGCGGACCGCGCGGTGACCCGGTTGTCGATCGACAACGAGTGGATCGGCTTCACCGCGCGCTTCGGCGGCGTCAGCCAGCCGGTGCTGGTGCCGATGACCGCGGTGCTCGCGATCTACGCGCGCGAGACGGGGCAGGGCATGGCGCTGCCGGAGGACCCGCAGGCGACGAGCCCGGGCGAGGGGCCCGAGCCGACGCCCCCCGACGACGGCGCGCCGCGGCGCAGCCACCTGCGCGTGGTCAAGTAGCCGCGCCTTCAGCGCGCGGCCATCGGGCCGCTGAACCCCACCAGCCGGTCCCCCTGCAGGACCAGCCGCCCGACGTGTCGGTCCGACCCGTCGTGCGAATACTCGAAGCGGAAGCTGCGCTCCAGGCCGAGCCAGCCGTCGCGCCCGCGACGCAGGCGCAGCCCGCTCGCGTGGACGGTCTGGTCCAGCAGCTGGACCCCCGCCGCGCGGCATGCATCGCGTCCCAGGGCGATCGCGCGCTCGGCCGCGGCGCGTCCGGCGCTCCAGAATGCGAACGCTGCCGCAGAAATGGCCATCAGGATCAGTAGAGTCGGCATGGTTCCCAATGTGGGAGCCTTCCGTCCGCGACGCAAGGAGCATCTCCGCGATGAAACTGGTCTTCCCAGGCGGCGAACACCCGCAGGTCCTGCTCGGGCCCGGCGTGAACCGCGTCGGCTCCGCTCCCGACGCGAACATCGTGCTGGACGCCCCCGGCGTGCAGCCCAGCCATTGCGAACTGCACGTCACCGCGCACGGCGTCATGCTGCAGGTGCCACCCGGCACCAGCGTCGGCGTCAACGGGCATCGCGTGGACGGCCTGATCTCGCTGCGCCCCGGCGACAGCGTGGAATTCGACCAGGTCACGGCGCGGCTCGCGTCGATCGACGCCGTGGCGCCCCGGCCGCACGACGCCGCCGCCGCGCGGCAGGTCCCGGCGCCGGCCAACGACGACCCGGGCGCGACCGCGGTGCATCCGGTCGTGCCCCGCTTCGTCCTGCGCGGCGTCTCGGACGCGGCCTTCGGGCGCAGCTATCCCCTGGTGGGGCCGGTGGTGCTCGGGCGCGCCCCGGAATGCGGCCTGTGCCTGGACGCCTCCGGCCTGTCGCGCCAGCACGCCAAGCTGGTCCCGGGGGAGGACGGCGTGCTGGTCGAGGACCTCGGGTCGACCAACGGCAGCTTCATCAACGGCCAGCGCGTGCAGCGCGCGATCGCGCGTCCCGGCGACGAGGTCGGGTTCGACCGCATGCGGTTCCGGCTGGTGGCCCCGGGCCAGGCGACCCAGGTGCCCGCCACGCCGCCCCGCCAGGCGGAAGCCCGCGGTCCGTCCCCCTGGTGGTGGGTCGCGATCGCGGCCGCGGCCATCTCGACCCTCTGGGCGCTCGCGCTGCTGAACTAGGGCGCGGGCCCGAGCTTCATGGACAGGTCGACGGCGCGCACGTGCTTGGTGAGCGCGCCGATCGAGATGTAGTCCACGCCGTCCGCGGCGATCGCCCGGACGGTGTCGAAGTCCACGCCGCCGGACACCTCGAGCGGGATCCGCCCGTCGAACGGGGCACCGCGCGCGATGCGAACGGCGTCCCGCCGCGTGGCGGCGTCGAAGTCGTCGATGAGGACGCGGTCGCAGCCGGCGCGCAGCGCGTCCTCCAGTTGCGCGAGCGTCTCGACCTCGACGATCAGCGGCAGGCCCGGGCGCGCGGCGCGCGCGGACGCGATCGCGGCGGTGATCGAGCCGGCCACGCGCACGTGGTTCTCCTTCAGCATCACCGCGTCGTGCAGGCCCATCCGGTGGTTCATGCCGCCGCCGGCGCGCACCGCGTATTTCTGCGCATGGCGCAGCCCGGGCAGCGTCTTGCGCGTGTCGAGGATGCGCGCGCCGGTGCCCGCGACGGCCTCGACGTAGCGCGCGGTCACCGTCGCGGCGCCCGACAGCGTCTGCAGGAAGTTGAGCGCGCTGCGCTCGGCGCTGACGAGGGCGCGCGTGCGTCCCTGCAGCGTGGCGACCACGGTGCCGGCCGAGACGCGATCGCCCTCGGCGACCCGCCAGTCGATGCGGACCTCCGGGTCGAGCGCGCGATGGCACCCGTCGAACCACGGGCGGCCGCAGACGACCGCGTCTTCCTTGCACAACAGGTAAGCGATGTCCGGCGCGTCCGGCAGCAGTGCCGCGGTGACGTCGCCACTGCCCAGGTCCTCGGCGAGCGCGTGCCCGACGTCCGCCGCGACGACCGACGGGTCGGGCGGGGCCGCCGGGCGGCCGGCCGGCGTCATGCCGGGGGGAAGTCCGCGACCTGGCCGGTGGCGATGCCTTCCTCGACCAGCAGCACCGGGATGCCGTCGTCGATGCGGTAGGCGAGCTTGCGGTCCCGCGTCACCAGGGCCTCGTGCAACGGCTCGGCCTGCGCGGTGCCGTCGATCCGCCGGATGTCGCCCCCCATGATCGCCTCGTTGAGCGCATCCAGGCCGCGGGACTCCAGGAGCGACAGCGGTTGCCGGGTCGCCGGGCAGGCAAGGATGTCCAGCAGCTTGCGGTCCATGGCGTGTCCGTGCGCGCCTCGAAAACGGGCGCTCCATCGGTAGAATACCGTTTTGACGCCAGGGGCAGACCATGGCCGGACCAATCGTCGGGATCGTGATGGGGTCGCGCTCCGACTGGGACACGATGCGCCACGCCGCGACGCGGCTGGAAGCGCTGGGCATCCCGCACGAGGTGCGCGTCGTCTCCGCGCACCGGACGCCCGACGTACTGTTCGAATACGCCGCGACCGCGCGCGACCGCGGATTGC
>CAMLHR010000139.1 GCA_946479915.1 uncultured Lysobacter sp. | reverse complement strand
CCGCGGGCGTGGTGGCGTGCGCCGGCGAGCGCGTCCGCGCTGGCGTGGCACGTCGGGCAGGCCGCGCTCGCGCACGACGGGCCCGTGCTGCTGGTCGCCCGCGACAACCACGCCGCGCACCAGCTCGAGTCCGACCTGCGCACCCTGCTCGGCACCGGCGCCGACGCCCTGCCGATCGTCCCGTTCCCCGACTGGGAAACGCTCCCGTACGACCGCTTCAGCCCGCACCCGGACATCGTCTCCCAGCGGCTGCGCGCGCTCGCGACGTTGCCCGCGATGCGCCGCGGCATCGTCGTCGTGCCGGTCGCCACGCTCATGCAGCGCCTGCCGCCGCTGCGCTACGTCGTCGGCAACAGCTTCGATCTGCGCGTCGGCCAGCGGCTCGACCTGGACGCCGAGAAGCGCCGCCTCGAGGCCGCCGGATACCGGCACGTGCCGCAGGTGCTCGACCCCGGCGACTTCGCCGTGCGCGGCGGCCTGCTCGACGTGTACCCCATGGGCGCCGGCGAGCCCTACCGCGTCGAGCTGCTCGACGAGGACATCGACACCATCCGCGCGTTCGATCCCGAGTCGCAGCGCTCGCTGGAGAAGTTCGACGCCGTGCAGCTGCTGCCCGGCCGCGAGGTGCCGCTGGACGACGCGTCGGTGCAGCGCGCGCTGGAGGCCATGCGCGAACGGCTGGACATCGACACCCGCCGCAGCGCGCTCTACCAGGACCTGAAGGCCGGGGTCGCGCCGGCCGGCATCGAGTACTACCTGCCGCTGTTCTTCGAACCCGTCCGCGGCGCGCCGGCCACCGCCACGCTGTTCGACTACCTCGGCGATGCCACGTTGCCGGTGCTCGGCAACGGCGTGCACCCGGCTGCCGACGCGTTCTGGAGGCAGACCGGCGACCGCTACGAACAGCGCCGGCACGACATCGAGCGCCCGCTGCTGCCGCCCGCCGACCTGTACCTGCCGCCGGACGCGCTGCGCGAGCGGCTGAACCAGGGCACCCGCGTCGAGGTGGTGGATCCGGACGACGCCCGCCACGGCGACGCGAAGGCGCTGCCGTCGCAGCCCGCGCCGGAACTGCCGCTGGCCGCGCGCGATGCGGCGCCGGCCGCGGCGCTCAAGGGCTTCCTCGACAGCTATCCCGGGCGCGTGGTCATCGCCGCCGACTCGGCCGGGCGGCGCGAGGCGTTGCTGGAGGTGCTGCAGGCGGCGGGATTGTCGCCCGAGGTGCTCCCGCCAGCCGGTCGGCTGGTCCCGCCCTTAGGCGACCGGAAACTAGTGCTTGCCGTCGCGCCGCTCGACGACGGCTTCGCGCTCGACGCGCCGCAGGTCTGCCTGCTCACCGAGCGGCAACTGTTCCCGGAGCGCGCCTCGCAGCCGCGCAGGCGCAAGCGCGCCGGCCGCGAACCCGAGGCGATCATCCGCGACCTCGGCGAACTCACCGAGGGCGCGCCGATCGTCCATGAGGATCACGGCGTCGGCCGCTACCGCGGGCTGGTCACGCTCGAGGCCGGCGGCCAGCCCGGCGAGTACCTCGACATCGAGTACGCCAAGGGCGACCGCCTCTACGTGCCGGTCGCGCAACTGCACCTGGTCAGCCGCTATTCCGGCGTCTCGCCCGACACCGCGCCGCTGCATTCGCTCGGCGGCGAGGCCTGGACGAAGGCGAAGAAGCGCGCCGCCGAGAAGGTCCGCGACGTCGCCGCCGAGTTGCTGGAAATCCAGGCCAAGCGTCGCGCGCGCGCCGGCCTCGCCATCGACGTCGATCGCGTGCTCTACGAACCGTTCGCCGCCACGTTCCCGTTCGAAGAGACGCCCGACCAGCACGCCGCCATCGAGGCCGTCATCCGCGACCTCGCCTCCAGCCAGCCGATGGACCGCGTGGTCTGCGGCGACGTCGGCTTCGGCAAGACCGAGGTCGCCGTGCGCGCCGCGTTCGTCGCCGCCACCGCCGGCAAGCAGGTCGCCGTGCTGGTGCCGACCACGCTGCTGGCCGAGCAGCACTACCGCAACTTCCGCGACCGCTTCGCCGACTGGCCGATCCGGGTCGAGGTGCTCTCGCGCTTCAAGACCGGCAAGGAGATCAAGGCGGAGCTGGAGAAGCTCGCGACCGGCGAGATCGACGTCATCGTCGGCACCCACCGCCTGCTGCAGAAGGACGTGCGCTTCAGGGACCTCGGCTTGGTCATCGTGGACGAGGAGCAGCGCTTCGGCGTGCGCCAGAAGGAGGCGCTCAAGGCGCTGCGCGCCAACGTGCACCTGCTCACGCTGACCGCCACGCCGATCCCGCGCACGCTCAACATGGCGATGGCCGGGCTGCGCGACCTGTCGATCATCGCGACGCCGCCGGCGCACCGCATCGCGGTGCAGACCTTCGTCACGCCGTGGGACGGCGCGCAGCTGCGCGAGGCGTTCCAGCGCGAGCTGGCGCGCGGCGGCCAGGTGTACTTCCTGCACAACGACGTCGAGTCCATCGGCCGCATGGGCCGCGAGCTGCAGGAGCTCGTGCCCGAGGCGCGCATCGGCATCGCCCACGGCCAGATGCCCGAGCGCGAGCTGGAACGGGTGATGCTCGACTTCCACAAGCAGCGCTTCAACGTGCTGCTGTGCACGACCATCATCGAGTCGGGCATCGACATCCCCAACGCCAACACCATCGTCATCAACCGTGCCGACAAGTTCGGCCTGGCCCAGCTCCACCAGTTGCGCGGCCGCGTTGGTCGCTCGCACCACCGCGCCTACGCCTACCTGGTGATCCCGGACCGGCGCAGCATCACCGCGGACGCGCGCAAGCGGCTGGATGCCATCGCGGCGATGGACGAACTCGGTGCCGGCTTCACCCTGGCCACCCACGACCTGGAGATCCGCGGCGCCGGCGAGCTGCTCGGCGAGGACCAGAGCGGGCAGATGGCCGAGGTCGGCTTCAGCCTCTACACCGAGCTGCTGGAGCGCGCGGTCAAGTCGATCCGCGAGGGCAAGCTGCCGGACACGGACCTGGTGGACCACCACGGCGCCGACGTCACCCTCAACGTGCCGGCGCTGATCCCCGAGGACTACCTGCCCGACGTGCACGCGCGGCTGACGCTGTACAAGCGCATCAGCGGCGCGCGCGACGGCGGCGAGTTGCGCGAGCTGCAGGTGGAAATGATCGACCGGTTCGGCCTGCTGCCCGATGCCGCGAAGCACCTGTTCGCCATCGCCGAACTGAAGCTGCGCGCGACCGCGCTGGGCCTCCGCAAGCTGGACCTCGGGCCAGAAGGCGGGCGCCTGCAGTTCGACGGGAAGCCGGACGTGGACCCCATGACCGTCATCCGCCTGATCCAGGGCCAACCGAGGCACTACCGGATGGACGGGCCGGACAAGCTGCGGGTCATGCTGGACCTGCCGGACGCCGCGTCCCGCATCGCCGCCGCCCGGGGACTGCTCGAAGCGCTGAAACCCTGACCGGGCGCACATTTGCGCCTGCCCGTTGGCGGGACTATGGTCGGGACGGGTGCCGCGGGAACGGCGCCCGTTCAGGAATTCAAGGGAATTCTCGGGGGAGAACGCCATGAAGACGACGATGTTGCTGCCCTGGCTGCTGCTGGCGGCCGGGGCCGCGCAGGCCCAATCGGAGGTCGCGGCCCAGACGGCGGCCGCCGCGCCCTGCCCGCACCTCGATGCCGCCTCGGGCCTGTCCTGGTCGCACCTTGCCGGCCCGGACTACGACTTCTGCCGCGCGCTGGCGGCCGACGGCACCCAGGTGCTCGGCGTCTACGTCGGCGCCGACTCGCCGTTCGAGCCGGACGACGACAATGCCGCCGAGCGCGGCACGGTCGACGGCCGCGAGGTCACCTGGTACGCCAGCGAGCTCGCGGGCGACCCGGAGGCGCAGGTGCGCGAGACGCTGCTGGTGCTGCCGGACGGGCGCGAAGCGCACATCTGGCTGCGCGCGGCCAACCAGGACGAACTCGCCGGCAAGCTCGCGCTGGCGCAGGGCCTGGGCTTCGAGCCGGTGCTGCTCTCCGGGCCGTAATCCGGACGGCAAGCCCTAGAACCGCCCTTCCTGGAAATCCACGAAGGCCTGCATCAGTTCCTGGCGGGTGTTCATCACGAATGGCCCGTGGCGCGCCACGGGCTCGCGCAGTGGCCGGCCCGCGACCAGGATCAGCCGCGCACCCTCGGCGCCGGCGCGGACGGCGACGGTCTCGCCGCCGCCCAGCACGCCCAGCGTGCCGCGCGGCAGCGTGCGTGCCGCGTCGCCCTCGCCCACGGTGGCCTCGCCCTCGAACACGTAGGCGAACGCCGCATGGCCCTCCGGCAGGGCGTGGTCCCACGCGGCGCCGGGCGCCAGCGCGATGTCCAGGTACACCGGATCGGTGGCTGGCTGCGCGATCGGGCCGATCGCCTCGCCGACGGTTCCGGCGATCACCTTCACGGTGACGCCCCCGGCGGGCCGTGCCACCGGGATCCGGTCCGGCGCGAACTCCTGGTAGCGCGGCTCGACCATCTTGTCGCGCGCCGGCAGGTTCACCCACAGCTGGAACCCGCGCATGCGGCCGCCCTCCTGCTCGGGCATCTCGGAGTGCACCAGGCCGCGGCCGGCGGTCATCCATTGCACGCTGCCGGGGACCAGCAGGCCCT
>CAMLHR010000138.1 GCA_946479915.1 uncultured Lysobacter sp. | reverse complement strand
CCGCGTCGTGCTGTGTCCCGGCAAGGTCTACTACGACCTGCTCGAGGAAGCCCGGAAGCAGTCCATGGACGACGTCGCCCTGGTGCGCGTCGAGCAGCTCTACCCATTCCCGCGCGAGGAACTGGCGGCGGAGCTGTCGCGCTTCGCCAAGGTGCCGGAGGTCGTCTGGTGCCAGGAGGAGCCGCAGAACCAGGGCCCCTGGTTCCAGATCCGCCACCACCTCGTGGCATGCCTGCAGGACAAGCAGTCCGTGCACTACGCCGGACGCGCGCGCTCGCCCTCGCCGGCCTGCGGCCACTACAGCGACCATGTCGCCGAGCAGGCCGAACTGGTCACCGACGCCCTCGTCAACCCGCTCGACGGCGACATCGTCGTCGAATGACCCCTTCCATCGCACCACGCCAAGGACGCCGTCATGTCCATTGAAGTCAAAGTCCCGGTCCTGCCCGAATCCGTGTCGGACGCCGTCATCGCCAGCTGGCACAAGAAGGCGGGCGACGCGGTCAGCCGCGACGAGAACCTGCTCGACCTGGAGACCGACAAGGTCGTGCTCGAGGTGCCCTCGCCCGTCGACGGCGTGATCCGCGAGATCAAGGTCGAGGCCGGCGCCACGGTCACCAGCGAGCAGGTCATCGCGGTGATCGAGGAAGGCGCGGCCGCGGAGAAGCCGGCCGCGGCGCCGAAGCAGGACGCGAAGCAGGACAAGCCGCAGGAGGCGCCGAAGGCGGCGGCGAAGGCCGAGGCCCCGAAGGCGGCCAGGTCGTCCGGCACGAAGGCATCCACGGACGAGCTGCCGCCCGGCGCGCGCTTCACCGCGGTGAAGGAAGGCATCGATCCGGGCAACGTCGAGGGCACGGGCCGTCGCGGCGCGGTGACCAAGGAAGACCTGGTCAACTACGCACGCAACGCGGGCGCGGGGCATGCCGGCGGTGCGCGGCCGGAGGAGCGCGTGCCGATGACACGCATCCGCAAGCGCATCGCCGAGCGCCTGATGCAGTCCAAGGACTCGATCGCGATGCTGACCTCGTTCAACGAGGTAAACCTGGCCAAGGTCGTGCGCATGCGCAAGGAACTGGGCGAGGCGTTCCAGAAGGCGCACGGCGTCAAGCTCGGCTACATGAGCTTCTTCACGAAGGCCGCGGCGAATGCGCTGCAACGGCACCCGGTGGTCAACGCGTCGGTCGACGGCGACGACATCGTCTACCACGGCTACGCGGACATCTCGATCGCCGTGTCCACCGAGCGCGGCCTGGTGACGCCGGTGCTGCGCAACGTGGAGCGCATGGGCTTCGCCGACGTCGAGAAGGGCATCGACGCCTACGCCACCGCGGCGCGCGAGGGCGGGCTCAAGCTCGAGGACCTGCAGGGCGGCACGTTCACGATCACCAACGGCGGCACGTTCGGGTCGCTGATGTCCACGCCGATCGTCAACCCGCCGCAGTCGGCCATCCTGGGCATGCACACCATCAAGGAGCGCGCCGTGGTCGAGGACGGCCAGGTCGTCGCCGCGCCGATGATGTACATCGCGCTGTCCTACGACCACCGCATCATCGACGGCAAGGACGCGGTGCTGTTCCTCGTGGACATCAAGAACCAGCTGGAAAACCCGCAGCGCATGCTGCTGGACTTTTGAGGAAGGACCACATGGCTGACCAATTCGACGTCGTCGTCATCGGTGCCGGTCCCGCCGGCTACCACGCCGCCATCCGCGCCGCGCAGCTGGGGCTGAAGACGGCCTGCATCGACGCGGGGCTGGGCAAGGACGGCAAGCCCGCCCTCGGCGGCACCTGCCTGCGCGTGGGCTGCATCCCGTCCAAGGCGCTGCTCGATTCCTCGCGCCAGTTCTGGAACATGGGCCACCTGTTCGGCGACCACGGCATCAGCTTCAAGGACGCGAAGATGGACGTCGGCCAGATGGTCGGCCGCAAGGACGCGATCGTGAAGCAGTTCACTGGCGGCATCGCGATGCTGTTCAAGGCGAACAAGGTCACGCCGTATTACGGCTTCGCCACGCTGCACCCTGGCAACCTCGTCAAGATCAAGCTCCACGACGGCAAGGACGTCGAGCTCAAGGGCACGAACGTCGTCATCGCCGCGGGCTCGGACTCGATCGAGCTGCCGTTCGCGAAGTTCGACGGCGAGGCGATCGTGGACAACGCCGGCGCGCTGGACTTCGCGGAGGTGCCCAAGCGCCTGGGCGTGATCGGCGCGGGCGTGATCGGCCTGGAGCTGGGCAGCGTCTGGAAGCGCCTGGGCGCCGAGGTGACCATCCTCGAGGCCCTGCCCGACTTCCTGGCCGCCGCCGACGCCGAGGTCGCGAAGACCGCTGCGCGCGAGTTCAAGAAGCAGGGCCTCGACATCCGCCTGGGTGCCAAGGTGTCGAAGGCCGAGGTCGGCGGGAAGGGCAAGAAGAAGGAAGTCACCCTCACCTACACCGACGCCAAGGGCGAGCAATCGCTCGTCGTGGACAAGCTGCTGGTGGCCGTCGGCCGCCGCGCTGCGACCAAGGGCCTGCTGGCCGACGGTACGGGCGTGAAGGTCGACGACCGCGGCCGCATCGAGGTGGACGAGCATTGCCACACCGGCGTGGACGGCGTCTGGGCGATCGGCGACTGCGTGCGCGGCCCGATGCTGGCGCACAAGGGCTTCGAGGAAGGCATCGCCGTCGCCGAGCTGATCGCGGGCCTGCCCGGCCACGTCAACCTCGACACGATCCCATGGGTGATCTACACCGAACCGGAGATCGCCTGGGTCGGCCAGACCGAGCAGCAGCTCAAGGAAGCGGGCACGCCGTACAAGACCGGCAGCTTCCCGTTCGCCGCGATCGGGCGCGCCGTGGCCATGGGCGAACCCGCCGGCTTCGTGAAGGTCATCGCGCACGCCGAGACCGATCGCGTGCTCGGCCTGCACCTGGTCGGCGTGGGCGTCTCGGAGCTGGTGCACGAGGGCGTGCTGGCGATGGAGTTCAACGGCTCGGCCGACGACCTCGCCCGCATCTGCCACGCGCATCCGACGCTGTCCGAAGCCATCCATGACGCGGCAATGGCGGTCGACAAGCGGGCGATCCACAAGGCGAACTGATTGCGCTCGGTCTGCGTCTATTGCGGTTCGAACGCCGGCTCGCGGCCGGTGTACGCGGAGCGCGCGGCGCAGGTCGGCACGCTCCTCGCCCGCGAGGGCCTGGCCGTCGTCTACGGCGGCGGCAACGTCGGCCTGATGGGGATCCTCGCCGATGCGGCCCTGGCTGCCGGCGGCGAAGTCGTCGGCGTGATCCCGGAGCAACTCGTCGGCTGGGAGGTGGCGCATCGCGGCATCACCCGGCTCGACGTCGTGGCGAACATGCACGAGCGCAAGGCGCGCATGTTCGACCTGTCCGACGCGTTCGTCGCCCTGCCCGGCGGTTTCGGCACGATGGACGAGATGTTCGAGATGCTGACCTGGCGCCAGCTCGGCCTCGGCGACAAGCCCTGCGCGTTCCTGGACGTGGACGGGTTCTACGCGCCGCTGGTCGCGATGATGGACCGCATGGTCGCCGAACGCTTCCTGCACCCCGACCAGCGCCGCGACCTCTGGCACGGTGACGACCCCGCCGGGATGCTCGCCTGGATGCGTGCCTACGTGCCCGCGCAGGCGGACAAGTGGCTGGACGGCAAGCGGCGGGAAGAGCTGCGGTAGGCTGCCGCGACCCCCATGTCAAAGGAGATGGCCTTGCCGCACTGGGTGATGCGATGCGTCCTCTGCCTCGCCGGGCTGCTATCAGCCGGCAGCACAGCGGCATCCTGGGACTGCGACGAGGCAAGCGCGCTCCGCGCGGATGCGGACGACGCGTCGCGGCGCATCGCCTGCACGATTCCCGAAGCGTATCGGCACGACGTGCTGATGGCGGAGTGGGCGGGCAGGACGATCCGGCTCCATGACATCGCCGCCTGGCTCACGACCGACGCACTGGTGGCGATCGACGCGATGGAGGGGATGGCCGGCAAGGGCCGCGGCTGGCTCACGCTCGACGACGGGACCGGGAACGTGGAGCTCCGGTATTTCGGCGAGGAGGACGGCGACGTGCGGGCATTCGCCGCCGCGACGCTCCGGCTCGAGCCGTTCGGCGTGAGCGGGCAACGCCGGTTGCGCCCTGCCGAACCCATGACCGCGCGGGAACAGCGGCTGATGCGCGCGAAGGCCCTCGTCCTCGAGTCCGGCCAGGGCTTCGTCTGCACCGACCACCCGCCCAACACCGTCGTCTTCGAAGCGGTGGACCAGGGACTCGACGAGATCCTGGTGTTCGTGATGTCCGCATTCGACGACGAGGAGGCGCCCAAGGCGCCGACGATGTTCCACGTGTTCCTCGGGCTGCAATATCGCAAGCCGATCTACGTCACGACCGACCAGAACGACCTCGTGTGGCTCGTCGACGAGGGCCAGATCGCCCTCGTCGCGACCGACGCATCGACCTTCGACGTGGTCGCGCACATGGAGTCCTCCAGGTGACCGGCACGGGCAGGTTCGACGCCTTCCGCATCCACGGCGGCGACGAGGCGCACCGCGGCGGCATCGAGTCCCTGGCGATCGACGACCTGGCGCCGGGCGAGGTCGACATCCGCGTCGCGCATTCGTCGGTCAACTACAAGGACGCGCTCGCCGGGA
>CAMLHR010000137.1 GCA_946479915.1 uncultured Lysobacter sp. | reverse complement strand
GTGCTCCGCCGCCATCCCGTGGATGTCGAGGACAACCTGGCCGCGCGGCGGGTGCAGACGCAGGCACGCGTGCTCGGCCGGCTGGCGCAGTTCGCGATCGGGCTGGTCGGCGTCTCGCTCGCGCTGATGACCTTCCCCGCCGTGCGCGAACTCGGCACGACGCTGCTCGCCTCCGCCGGCATCATCGGCCTGGTCGCGGGCCTCGCGGCCAAGCCTGTCTTCGGCAACCTCATCGCCGGCCTGCAACTCGCGCTCAGCCAGCCCATCCGGCTGGACGACGTGGTGATCGTCGAGGGCGAATGGGGCCGCGTGGAGGAAATCAACGCGACCTACGTCGTGGTGCGCGTGTGGGACGAGCGCCGGCTGGTCGTGCCGCTCCAGTGGTTCATCGAGCATCCGTTCCAGAACTGGACGCGCACGACCGCGCAGCTGCTGGGCGACGCGACGCTGTGGCTGGACTACCGCACGCCGATGGCGGCCGTGCGCGAGCAGCTGCAGCAGATCTGCGAGCACGACCCGCGCTGGGACGGACGCGTCTGCGTCGCGCAGGTCACCGGCGCGGACCAGCAGGCCATCCAGGTGCGGCTGCTGGTGAGCGCGCGCAACTCGGGCGAACTGTTCGACCTGCGCTGCGCGGTGCGCGAATGCATGGTCGCGTTCCTGGAGCGGGAGCACCCCGGCTCGCTGCCGCGCCTGCGCACCGACCTTTCGCGGGAAGGCGTCGTGCGCGAGGCGGCGCACGAGGACGCGGCGCGCGCCACCGCGCAGATTCCGGCGGGCACGACCCCGGACAGCGCAGGGACGAGTTCGCCCGGCGCCGAGGACGTCAACGACGCCGACCTGGCGGTGATCGCGCAGCGCCCGGCGGACGCCGCGGACCCGGCGCGCTAGGGCGTCACGCCGGCCGGCGCGTCGGGCCCGGCCACCGGATCGACGTCACGGTCGAAGCATTGCCGGCCCGCGTCGTGCCGCCAATCGCCCGGGATCGCCCCGTAGCGGCCGGCGGGGTTGCCCGCCGTCTCGAACGTCGCGCAGAGCCGGTAGGTCCACTCGCCCGTGACCTCGTATTCGTAGGGCCGCCCGGTCCCCGGGTCCACGATGTCCGGCCCCGGACCGCGGGCGACCACCGACAACCGGGCCGGCAGCTTCTCGTGCACGTCCGCATGCGCGGCGATCAGGCTGGACAGCGTGCGCAGGTCGTCCACGCGCTTGCCGTCCATCCGCTCGGCCCGCTCGTGCGACGGCGAATCCATCAGCCTCACCGCGGCCGCGACCGTGGCCAGCACGACCACGCCCGCGGCGACCATCAGCCAGTGCCCCGTGCGCGCGCTCACGCCTCGCGCTCCTCGCGGCGCAGGTCCACGAGGTAGAACCCGAAGACGGACCCGGCGATCGCGCCGACCACCAGGACCTTGAGCACGAAGCGCAGGGTCAGGTCGCCGCCGAGCAGGCTGTGCACCAGCGCGATCAGGTCGCAGACCAGCACGGTCACGGCCAGGAACAGCGTGAGGTAGGTGAGCCAGCGGCGGACGGCCGACAGGCGCTTGGCCGGGTTGCGCGCCAGCTCGCGCGACAGCAGCCGGGCGACGAACACGAACAGCGGGAACGCGATGACCAGCGAGGCGACCGAGAACCGCATCGAGTCGTCGCGGCCCGCGGTGATGAACGCCATCTCGGCCGGGTCCGGGATCGCCAGGGCGATCAGGTCGAACAGCAGGCTCCCCACGTGCCAGGCCGACAGGTACAGCGTCGCGAACAGCACGAGGTAGAGGAACGCCTCGCGCGGCGACAGGTAGGGCCGTGGGCGCGGCACGGGCACCGCGAACGGGACGTCGGCCCACGCGGCGAGCGCCGGGCCGACCTGTTCCGGCGGCCAGCCGGCCGCGGCGAGCGCCGCCTCGATGTCGTTGCGCGACTGGCCGCGCGCGAGGGCGTCGCGGACGAACAGGTCCAGGTCCTGGGTGGGGCTGGCCATGGTGTCTCCGGAGGCGGGCGATGGCGCAGCATAGCCATCCGGCGGGCGACCGGGCACGGCATTCGTCGCCGGCAGGCGGGCGTTCGTCGCCCGCTCCGCCGATCCGTCGCACGGCCCCCCATCGCGGCGAATCGCCTCGCTATGCTCCGCCGCAATCGACAACCCCTGGCGGAATCCCCGTGATCAAGCGCTTCTTCTTCGTGTTCCGGCTGGTCCTCGCATGGGGCTTCGTGTGCGGGTTCGCCATCGCCGTGTGGTCCTCCATCCCGTTCCTGGGGACCTGGGAACTGCCGGCCATCGTCTTCCTGTTCGGCACGATGGGGCTGGTCATCTCCGGCGCCATCTCGCACATCGGCCGGGTGCGGCTCATCGCAGGCCGCGTGGACAGCAGCACGCTCGCCAACCGCCAGCGCCGGCAGGTCGAGATCCCGCTCGAGGCGGGCGAGGCCTTCGACCTGCTCGACGCGGCGATCCGCGAGCTGCCGGGCGTGGAGGAGATCGTCAGCGCGCGCGACAGCCTGCAGGTCAAGGCGAAGGTGCGCCGCCCGCAGAGCTACGGCGAATACCCGCTGGGCCGCTGGAATCCGCTGCTGTGGTTCGGCATCCCGCGCAACCAGGTGCTGGCCACGGTCACCCCCGCCGGCGACAGCAGCGGCAGCGTGACCCTGGTCTGCGAGCCGGAATCGGCCTCGTGGAGCGACCTGTTCCGCGTGGACGAGGGCACCAACTACGAGAACGCCGAGGCGATCACCCGCGCCATCACGCGCCGCATCGCCGAGCGCCGCCGCGGCGAGGCCAGCGAGGTCGCGCAGACGAAGACGGAGAAGGAGCTCACGGTCGCGCGGCTCAGCCTGCTGCACGCCCAGGTCGAACCGCACTTCCTCTACAACACGCTCGCCAACGCGCAGCTGCTGACCCGCAGCGATCCAGAGCGCGCCGAGCAGATGCTGGGCCACCTCATCCAGTACCTGCGGCACTCGCTGCCGCGCGAGGCGGAGTCGCCGTCCACGCTGGGCGCGGAGCTCGAGCGCGCGATCGCCTACCTGGAGATCCTCAAGATCCGCATGGGCTCGCGCCTGGACGTGCAGGTGGACGTGCCCGAGGCGCTGCGCAACACCGCGATGCCGCAGATGATGCTGCAGACGCTGGTGGAGAACGCGATCAAGCATGGCCTGGAGCCGCGCACCACCGGCGGCACCGTGTGGATCCGCGCGCGCCGCGACGACGACACCGTCGCGGTCACCGTGGCCGACAACGGCAACGGCTTCGACACCAAGACCAGCGGCACCGGCATCGGCCTGAAGAACGTGCGCGAGCGCCTGCGCCTGATGTACGGCGGCCGCGCGACGCTGTCGGTGGTCGCCAACTTCCCGGCGGGCGTGGCCGCGACGATCACGCTGCCGGCGCAGGCCGCGCCGGCGGAGGCAGGCAGCCATGCGTGAGGTCCCCACCTGCGTCATCGCCGAGGACGAGGCGCTGCTGCGCAAGTCGCTGCTCGAGCACCTGGCGCGCGCCTGGCCGGAGCTGCGCATCGTCGCCGAGTGCGAGGACGGCGCGAGCGCGGTGGAGGCCATCGCCGAACTCGAGCCGGACGTCGCCTTCCTGGACATCCGCATGCCGGGCCTGACCGGCATGGAGGTCGCCGCCGCCGCGGTCGAGTCCAGCCCGCGCACCCGCGTGGTCTTCGTGACCGCCTACGACCAGTACGCCATCGATGCGTTCGAGACCGGCGCGGTGGACTACCTGCTCAAGCCCATCCGGCCCGAGCGCATGGCCGCGACCGTGGACCGGCTTCGGATGCGCGACGGCGACGTGGACGCGGCGGCCCTGTCGTCGCTGCTCGATCGCCTGTCGTCCCTGCCGCAGGGGGACGCACCGCCGCAGCTGACGTGGCTCACCGCGAGCGCCGGCAAGGAGACCCGCCTGGTCCTGGTGGACGAGGTGCAGTACTTCCGCGCCGACAACAAGTACACGACGGTGGTCACCGCCGAGGGCGAGGCGTTGCTGCGCACGCCCATCAAGGACCTGCTCGCCATGCTCGATCCGGCGACGTTCAAGCAGATCCACCGCTCCACCATCGTCAACCTCAAGGCGATCGCCGGCATCACCCGCGACGACAGCGGCCGCGGCACGGTGCGCCTGAAGCAACGCCCGGAAACGCTCACGGTCAGCGCGCCGTTCATGGCGCTGTTCCGCCACATGTGAGGCCCGCCATGGACATGCTCACCGCCCTGCTCCAGTTCCTGCTCGCGCTGCTCGGCGTCGACACCGGGACCGCGACCTTCAACCACCGCACCACCGATGGCGGCGTGGACACGCTGTACAGCATCGCGACGGTGGAATCGGGGATCGCGCGCTTCGAGTGCCTGGCCAGCGCCAGCGGGCAGTGCGTGTACACCGTGTTCCCCGAGACCTGCGCGGGCACGCCGACCCTGCCGGGCATGCGCCTGTCGGGGTGCGACCTGGCGCCGCCGCGCCGGTTCGCGCTGCCCGAAGGCGGCACCCAGGAGATCGCCGGGCTGCACCCGGCCGCGGTGTGCGTGCGCGGCGACCGCGCGGACCTGGTGGAGGATTGCCGCGCCGGCGGATGAGGTAGGCTCGCCTTGCGGCCACCGCAGGGGTGCGGTGGCGCATTCTTCAAGGGAAAGGGGAGTCCTGCATGCGCAT
>CAMLHR010000136.1 GCA_946479915.1 uncultured Lysobacter sp. | reverse complement strand
CTCCAGGTTGGTCAGCAGGCGCACCTGTTCGAGCGCCTCGACCGACCGGTCCTGCGCCTCGTCGACGATCAGCACGACGCGCAGCCCGTCGGCGTGCGCCTGCAGCAGGTAGGCGTTGAGCGCATCCACCAGCGCCTTGCTGCTGTCGCGGTCCGCGGACGGCACCTCGATGCCGCGTTCCTCGCAGATGGTCCGCAGCAATTCGATCGGCGACTGCCGCGGGTTCAGCACGAGCGCGACCCGGGTGTCGTCCGGCAACTGCTCCAGCAGCAGGCGGCTCAGCGTGGTCTTGCCGGTGCCGACCTCGCCGGTGAGCTGGACGAACCCGCCGCCGCCGCCCTGGCCGATGCCGTACAGCAGGTGCGCGAGCGCGTCGCGGTGCCGCTCGCCCAGGTACACGAACCGCGGGTCCGGGGTGATCGAGAACGGCGGCTCGGCCAGGCCGTAGTGCGGCAGGTACATGGGGCTAGCCTGCCACCTCAGTCGACGATCTGCTTGGCCTCGGCGATCCCCAGCACCTCGGGATGCTCCAGCGGTTGCGCGGCGGCCTTGCCGCGACGCGCCAGCAGCGGGTAGGCGACGACCGCGAGCAGCACGATCGCCACGCCGAGGTAGAAGCGCGGCGACAGCTCGTGCTGTTCGCCGAGCAGGACGATCGCGAGGAGGATCGCGTACACCGGCTCGAGGTTGACCGCGAGCTGCGCGGCGAAGGCGCTCATGTGGCGCAGCGCCACCAGCGACAGGGCGAACGGGAACAGCGTGCAGCCCAGCGACAGCGCCAGCAGCCAGGCGATGTCGCTGCCGGAGGGCAGCACCAGCAGCTCGCCGGCGAACGCCGGGAAGACGAACGGCATCACCGGCGCCAGCGCCGTCAGCGCGACGGTGCCGGCGCCCAGTTCCAGCGCGGTGACGGTCAGCGGGTCGGCCTGTTCGACCAGTCGCTTGTTCAACGTGCCGAACACGCCGACCAGCAGCGCGGACAGCGCGCCCACCACGATGCCGATGCGCATGGCGTCCGGCACGCCCCCGACCACCAGCGCGACCCCGGGCAGCACGGCGACGCCGAGCGCGAGGTCGCGGCGGCTGAGCCGCGTTCGCGTGAGCCAGGGTTCGAGCAGCGCGGTGAACACGCTGGCCAGCGCGATGCAGGTCGCGGCGACCGAGGCGTTGGCGAGCTTGATCGCGCCGTAGAACGTGAGCCAGTGCAGGCCGACGAGGACGCCGATGCCCGCGTAGGACCAGAACAGCCGCGCGGGCATCGCGCGCAACCCGCGCCAGACCCGGGGCACCAGGGCGAGGGCGGCGACCACCAGCAGCATGCGCCACCACACCAGCGGCAGCGCGGGCAGGGTGATCAGCTTGCCGAGGATCGCGGTGAAGCCCCAGAGCAGCACGCAGAAGTGGATCTGGAGGAAGGCGTTGCGGGCCGGGGTCATGCCGATAGTGTGGCAGGGCGCCGCGACCGGGCGTCAGGCGGCGCGGTCCACGTCCAGCGCCAGCAGCCAGTCGACGAAGGCCCGCGCCGGCGGACGCAGCCGGCGGTGCGCCGGGTAGACGACGTGGTAGCTCCAGCGTGCGTCGACCGCCGGCCCCGGCAGCCGTTGCAGGCGCCCGGAGGCGAGCCAGGGGGCGACGATGCGCGCGCGCGCCAGCGCGGCGCCCAGGCCGAGCGACGCCGCTTCCATGGCGTCGGTCGCATCGCTGTAGACCTGGCGTTCGTCCAGGCGCGCGCCGTGCACGCCGGCCGCGCGGAACCAGTCGTTCCAGCCCTGGTGCCCGAGGTCGGACACCAGCGGCAGGCGTGCGACATCGGCGGCCTCGCGGACGTCGTCGCGCGCCACCACGGCGGGGGCGGCGACGGGGAACAGTCGTTCGTCCATCAGCCAGTGCGCGGTGAGGCCCGGCCAGTGCCCCGGCCCGTGGCGGATCGCCAGGTCCGCGCCGCCTTCGTCGAACCGCGCCAGCGCGACCTCCGTGTCGATGTTCAGGCGGATGCCGGGATGGGCCGCGGTGAACGCGGGCAGGCGTGGGAGCAGCCAGCTCCAGGTGATCGAGTGCAGCGTGGAGACGCGCACCCGCTCGGGTTCGCCGCGGGCCGCGCGGAGGCCGCGCAGCACGCCGTCCATGTCGGCCAGCGCGCTGCCGGTCGAGTCGGCCAGCTGCCGGCCCTCGGCCGTGAGCGTCACGCCCCGGGCATGGCGGCGGAACAGCGCCACGCCCAGGCGCGACTCGAGCTTGCGCACGTGGTGGCTGACGGCGCTGGCCGTCAGGTGCAGCTCCTCTGCGGCGTGGGCGAAGTTCTGGTGGCGCGCGGCGGCCTCGAAGGCGGCCAGCGCGGGGAGCCAATCGGGTCTCAGGGCCATGGCCGAGCCTCAAATCCTGTTTGTGCCTGGGCGCGAAAGTACGCGCTTGTGCGGCTTCGCGCCAAGCGGAGAATTGCCGGAAGCCACGAATCGAGCTTGCCACGATGTCCGTTCCCGCCAACGTCTCCCTGTCCACCGGTGCCTCCACGGGCGGGCTCGTCGCCTGGCTGGCGCCGGTCGAGCTCGCCTTCCTGGGCGCGGTCTGGGGGGCCTCCTTCATGTTCCAGCGGGTGGCGGCGCCGGAATTCGGCGCCCTGACGCTGGCCGAGTTGCGCCTCGCGTTCGGCGCGCTGGTGCTGCTGCCGTTCCTGTGGCGCGCGCGCGACCGTTTCCCCGCCCGGCGCTGGCCGATGCTGGCGCTGCTCGGCGCGATCAACTCGGCAGTGCCGTTCGCCCTGTTCGCGTGGGCCTCGCAGCACGCCCCGGCGGGCATCGTGGCGATCACCAACGCGATGGCGGTGCTGTTCACCGCGCTGGTGGGGTTCCTGTTCTTCCACGAGGCGATCGGCTGGCGCCGGGGCGCCGCGTTGCTGGCCGGGTTCGCGGGCGTGGTGGTGCTGGCCAGCGGCAAGTCGGCGGGCGCGAGCCTGGGCTGGGCGGTGGTGGCCGGCTGCGTCGCGGCGTTCCTCTACGGCGTCAGCGTGCACCTGTTGCGCCGGCACCTGGCCGGGTTGCCGCCGGCGGCGGTCGCGGCGGCGACACTGGGCTGCGCCACGCTGCTGCTGGCCCCGTTCGCGCTGGCGCACTGGCCGGCGGCCCCGGTGTCGGGCCGTGCGTGGTTCTCCGCGCTGATGCTCGGCGTGATGTGCACGGGCTTCGCGTACGCGCTCTACTACCGCCTCGTGCAGCGCGTGGGCCCGAGCCGCGCGGTGTCGGTCACCTACCTCGTGCCGCTGTTCGCGGTCGGCTGGGCGTGGTGGCTGCTCGATGAGCCGTTGACGCTGACGATGGCGATCTCGGGTGCGCTGATCCTCGGGAGCGTGGCGGCGAGCCAGCGCTCCCGGTAGGACGTGTGGGAGCCGGTTACTGGATCGGCTCGTCGAGCATGAGCTGGCGGACGTAGCGCACGGGCGGGGAACCGTACGACAGCACCTGGTCGTGGTAGGCCTTGATGTCGAAGGCGTCGCCCAGCTGCGCTTCCACGTCGGCACGCAGGTCCATGTGCTCGCTGTAGCCGACGAAGTAGGTCGGCAGCTGCGCGGAGGTCAGCTGCGCGCGGACCCACTTGCCCGCCGCCTCGCGCTCCTGCTGGAACGTGGTGACGGTCATCAGCTCCATCGCCTCGTCGCGGGTCATGCCGTCCACGTGGATGGCCTGGTCGAGGACGGCGTTGGCCATCGCGCGCAGCGCCCACTTGCGCTGGATGAGCTGCATGAGCGGATCGTTGTCCATGTAGCCCGCGTCGGCCATCAGGCGCTCGGCGTACATGCCCCAGCCCTCGATGAACGGACCGGACCCGAGGACCGCGCGCAGCGTGGACGGGTACTTGTTGGAGTGCCACAGCTGCAGGTAGTGGCCCGGCATCGCCTCGTGGATGCTCAGCTCGTGGATCGAGCGGGTGTTGTACTCGCGCAGGAAGGAATCGACCTGCTCCTCGCTCCAGTCGTCGGGGATCGGCGACACCGCGTAGAACGTCGCCAGCTCCTTGTCGAGCGGGCCGGGCGAGTCGCAGTAGGCGACCGACACGCCGCGCTGGAACTCGGGCATCAGGATGATCTCGACCGGCGTGTCCGGCACGGTGACCAGGCCCTGTTCGCGCACGAACCCGGTGGCCTCCACCGTCGAGGCCTTGGCGACGTCCACCACGTCCTCGCGGTCCGGGCGCTCGGCGTAGGCCAGCTCCAGCGCCGCCTCGATGACCGCCTGCTGCTGTGCCTGCGACGGGTCTTCCGGCATCTCGGCCGGCGCGTCGTCGCGGTCGGCGAACATGTCGCGGGCGATGGTGTACATCTCCGCGCGCGTCTCGGCGATGGCGGCCTCGGCGCGGGTGCGGATCTCCTCGCGCGTCATCGGCGAGTTCAGCGCGAACGCCAGCTTCTGGTCGTACAGCTCGGCGCCGATGCGGAAATCGCCCTTGGCGTTGGGGACCAGGGTCCCGTCGAGCCACGCCTGCTGCCCGGCGACCGCCTCGCGCAGCGCCGCGACCGCGGCGTCCAGTCGTTCGCGGCCGGCGTCGTCCAGCTCGCCCGCGTGCGGCATCACCAGCCCGTCCACGATCGACAGGATGCCGGCGTTCTGGCGCGCGACGGGCTCGGCGTGGATCTTCGGCACGCGCGCCGGGTCGAGGT
>CAMLHR010000135.1 GCA_946479915.1 uncultured Lysobacter sp. | reverse complement strand
GCGGCGACCGCCACGGTGAAGGCGCCGCTGAGCGCGCCCACCACCGACGACGACGCCGCGTGGGGCGAGTACCTGACGGACGTCGTGCGCCGCAACCTCGGCGGCATCACCAACAGCCCGTACCTGTACTACCTGCCGGCCGAGACCACCGAGAACTTCGGCGGCGAGTACGAGCGGCTGCTGGAGAAGGCCGAGGTGGACATCGCCCGCGGGATCCTCGCCGGCAACATGCTCGCGTTCGGCTCGCCGGCCTCCTCGAAGATGGCCGACCTGATCGTCGCGTCGTTCGCCGAGGTCGACCCGGGCTCGATGGAAGGCGTGCGCGTGCTGTTCATCGGCGATGCCGCCGACAACCTGCGCGTGCAGGAAGCGCTCAAGCCGAGCGGCGTGACCTACGTGTTCGTCGAGGCCCGCTGACGCGGGCCACTGGCACGCCCGCCGCGGTGGCGGGCGTGCCCCAGCTGGAACCGAGATGGCGCTGAAGATCAACGAGCTTTGCGTCAACTGCGATGTCTGCGAGCCGGCCTGCCCGAACAACGCGATCTCGCAGGGCGAGGCCATCTACGTCATCGATCCCGCGCGCTGCACCGAATGCGTGGGCCACTTCGACGAGCCGCAATGCGTGGTGGTGTGCCCGGTCGAATGCATCGACCCGGATCCCGAGCGGCCCGAATCGCATGGCGACCTGCTCGCCAAGCTGATGCGACTCCAGGAGGAAGCTGCATGAATAAGCCGTTGCTCGTCGTGGCGGGCTGGGTGCTGGCCGGTGTCGCAGGCGCGGCGCAACCCGGCGGCGCCGGCGACGACACGCCCCCGGGCGCGGCAATCGCGAGCGCGCACCACCTGGCGACCGACGCCGGGCTGGAGATCCTCGCCAGGGGCGGCAATGCCTTCGATGCGGCCGTGGCGGTGTCGTCCACGCTGTCGGTGGTCGAGCCGATCAGCTCCGGGCTCGGCGGCGGCGGGTTCTTCCTGCTGCACGACGCGGCGAACGACCGCGACGTGTTCCTCGATGCGCGCGAGGTCGCGCCGGCGTCGGCGACGCCCGGCCAGTACCTCGACGCGGCGGGTGACCTGGATCGCGACCGCGCGACCAACGGTCCCTGGTCGGCCGGCATCCCGGGCCTGCCGGCCGCGCTGGTCCACCTGGCCGCCGAGTACGGCGAGCTGCCGCTGGCGACGACGCTGGCGCCCGCCATCCGCATCGCGCGCGAGGGCTTCCCGGTCTACGAGCGCCTGGCGCGGGGCTACGCGCGGCGCGCGGAAGTCATGCGGCGCTATCCCGGCAGCGTCGCGGTCTTCGAGGCGGACGGCGATGCCGTCGAAGTCGGCGAGGTGCTGCGCCAGCCCGATCTGGCGCGCACGCTGGAGCGCCTCGCGGCCGAGGGGTTCGACGGTTTCTACCGCGGCGACATCGCCGCGAAGCTGCGCGCGGGCGTCGCCGCGGAAGGCGGCACGTGGACCGCGGAGGACCTGTCCGGCTACGCCGTGCGCACGCGCGCGCCGATCGAATTCGACTACAACGAGTGGCACGTCGTGACCGCGCCGCCGACCTCTTCCGGCGGCGTCGCGCTCGCGCAGATGCTGCAGGTCCTGGAAGGCTGGGACCTGTCCGCGCTGGACGAGGCCGAACGCACCCACCTGATGGTCGAGGCCATGCGCCGCGCCTACCGTGACCGCACCATCTACCTGGGCGATCCGGACTTCGTCGCGGTTCCCGTCGAGCGCCTCGTGCACCCGGCCTACGCCGCGGGGCTGCGCGCGACGATCCATCCGTCGCGCGCCACGCCGAGCGCGCTGCTGCCGGGCCAGCCCGCGCCGCTCGAGGACGAGGAGACCACGCACTTCTCGATCATCGACACCGACGGCAACATCGTCTCGGCCACGCAGACGATCAACCTGCTGTACGGCTCCGGCCTCGTGCCGCCGGGCACGGGCGTGCTGCTCAACGACGAGATGGACGACTTCGCGCTCAAGCCGGGCACGCCCAACGCGTTCGGCGTGATGGGCTTCGAGGCCAACGCGGTGGAGCCGGGCAAGCGCATGCTGAGCTCGATGACGCCGACGATCATCGAATCGGCCGACAAGGTCGCGGCGCTCGGCGCCCCCGGCGGCAGCCGGATCATCACCGAGGTGCTGATCGGCATCCTCGGCTACGACGCCGGCCTGGATGCGCAGTCGGTCGCCGCGTTGCCGCGCATCCACCACCAGTGGCTGCCGGACGTGATCTCCGCGGAGCCCGGCGCGCTGTCGGCCGGGGCCATCGCCGAGCTCGAGGCCATGGGCCACGAGGTCAACCCCGGCGAGGACACCTGGGGCAACCTGCAGACCGTGGCCTGGGACCGCGCGACCGGCACGTTGTCCGGCGGCACGGACCCGCGGAATCCCGTCGGCAGCGCCGAGGTCGCGGGCGAATGAAGCTCTGGTCGATCGACGGCAACACCCAGAAGCTCGATGGCGGGGCGATGTTCGGCAACGCGCCGCGGGCGATGTGGTCGAAGTGGTCGCCGCCGGACGAGCAGAACCGCATCTCGCTTGCCTGCCGCGCGCTGCTCGCCAGCCCGCTGGCGGGCAGGACCGTCCTGTTCGAGACAGGGATCGGCGCCTTCTTCGAGCCGAAGCTGCGCGAGCGCTACGGCGTGGTGGAGGACCGCCACGTGCTGCTCGAGTCGCTGCGCGCAGCCGGCTTCGAGCACGAGGACATCGACGTCGTCGTGCTCAGCCACCTGCACTTCGACCATGCCGGCGGCCTGCTGGCGCCGTGGGTCGAAGGCCGCAAGCCCGAACTGCTGTTTCCCAATGCGACCTTCGTCGTGAGCGCCGGCTGCTGGGAGCGGGCGTTGGCGCCGCATGCGCGCGACCGCGCCAGCTTCATCCCCGAGCTCCCGGGGCTGCTGGAAGCCAGCGGTCGCCTGGAACTGGTGGACGGCGCGTGGTCGCAGGCGCTGGGCCATGCGGTGCGCTTCCACTACAGCGACGGGCACACGCCCGGCCTCATGCTGGCGGAGATCGTCGGGCCCGAATGCGTGGACGGCGAGGCGCACGGCGGCGTCGTGTTCTGCGCGGACCTCATTCCCGGGCGCCCGTGGGTCCACGTGCCGATCACGATGGGCTACGACCGCAACGCGGAACTGCTGATCGACGAGAAGCGCGAGTTCCTCGAAGACAAGCTCGCGCGCAACGTGCACCTGTTCTTCACCCACGACCCCGGCTGCGCGCTGGCCCAGGTGGTGCGCGACGAACGCGGGCGCTTCGGCACCACGCACGAGGTGCCCCAGCTGCACGCAAGGGCGCTGGCCGCATGAGGCGTGCCGCCCGCGCGGCGGCGCTGGCCTGCCTGCTGGCGTTGCCGGCCGCCGGTGACGTGGCGGGCGGCGACGATGCCCTGCGCGACCCGGAGTTCGGCGTCACCGCGCGCGGTGCCGTCGGGCTCGAACGCAACGTCGCGATGTACCAATGGAAGCGGGACGGGAACGCCTACGCAAAGGCCTGGTCCGGGAATGCGGTGGACTCGTCCGGCTTTTCGCCAGGGCATGAAAACCCGGCCGACATCCCGCTGCGCAGCAGGCGCTGGATGCCCGGCAGGGTCCTGCTCGATGGCCACCCGGTCGCCCCGGAAGCCATTGAGGCGCTGGCCACCTGGAAGCCACTGCGGCCGGATTTCTCGGCGCTGCCGGGCAACCTGTCGGCGACGTTCCAGCCGGAAGGCGATGGCCTGGGCAGTGCCGCCAATCCGGTGCACCCCGAAGTGGGCGACCTGCGCATCACCTGGCGCGAACGGCGCATGCCGCCGACGCGCGAACCGCTCGTGCTGCGCGACGTAGAATGGGGACTGCGCGATCCGGCCGGCCGCGCCACGCGCGACGCACGCGACACCGCCGGCACCCCGCGGCACGGGACGTGGGCGTGGATCGTGCTCGGGATGTTCGCCGGCGCGTTGTTCGCCGGCGTGCTGCTGCTGCTGCGCCGGCGGCGTTAGCCGGCGCAGGGGGCAGGCGTCAGGCCGCGGCGGCCTGGGACTGGCGCGGACCTTCCCGCAGCGCGCGGCCGACCATGCCCACCAGCAGGTCGATCTCGGCGCTGGTGATGTCGAAGGTCGGGGTGAAGCGCAGCGAGTTCGCGCCGCCGTGGATCACGCCGATGCCGCGCTCGCGCAGCCACTCCTCGGTGGAGCCCGCGCCGTAGCACTTGAACTGCGGCGACAGCTCGCAGGAGAACAGCAGGCCGGTGCCCTGGACCTTGGTGATCAGGCCGCCGAGTTCGGCCTTCAGCGCTTCGAGCTTGGCCACCGCCTGCCTGCCGCGCTCGCGGACGTTGGCGCGCAGCTCCGGGGTCAGCTTCGACAGCACCACGCAGGCGACGTCGAGCGCGCGCGGGTTGGTGGTCATGGTGTTGCCGTAGGTGCCGCGCGCATAGATGCCGGCGGCGCGCTCGTTGCAGGCGAGCACCGACAGCGGGTACTGGCCGGCGTTGAGCGCCTTGGAGTAGGTCTCCATGTCCGGCGCTTCCTGGCCTTCGAAGCCGGGGTAGTCGACGATCGACAGGGTGCCGGTGGCACGCAGGCCGGCCTGGATCGAATCGACCAGCAGCAGCGAACCGTGCGCCTTCGTCAGTTCGCGCGCGGCGGCGTAGAAGGCCACCGGCACGCTGCGGCCCGGGTCGCCTTC
>CAMLHR010000134.1 GCA_946479915.1 uncultured Lysobacter sp. | reverse complement strand
GTGGAGTTCATCACCGCCAACACCGACGCGCAGGCGATCAAGAACTGCGGCGCCAAGCTGCAGCTGCAGCTCGGCAGCAACGTCACCAAGGGCCTGGGCGCGGGCGCCAACCCCGAGGTCGGCCGGCAGGCCGCGCTCGAGGACCGCGAGCGGATCATGGACGCGCTGACCGGCGCGGACATGGTGTTCATCACCGCGGGCATGGGCGGCGGCACCGGCACCGGCGCGGCGCCGGTCGTGGCGCAGCTGGCCAAGGAGATGGGCGTGCTCACCGTCGCGGTGGTCACCAAGCCGTTCCCGTTCGAGGGCCGCCGCCGGATGCAGGTGGCGCTCAAGGGCATCGACGAGCTGAGCCAGCACTGCGACTCGCTGATCACCATCCCGAACGAGAAGCTGATCACCGTGCTCGGTCGCAACGCGACCATGATCCAGGCGTTCCGTGCCGCCAACGACGTGCTGCTCGGCGCGGTGCAGGGCATCGCCGACCTGATCGTGCGCCCGGGCCTGATCAACGTCGACTTCGCCGACGTGCGCACCGTGATGTCCGAGATGGGCCTGGCGATGATGGGCACCGGCCATGCCCGCGGCGACGACCGCGCGCAGGCCGCGGCCGAGTCGGCGATCCAGAACCCGCTGCTCGACGACGTCAACCTGGCCGGCGCCAACGGCATCCTGGTCAACATCACCGCCGGCCCGGACTTCACCATGGCCGAGTTCGACGAGGTCGGCCGCACGGTGGAGAACTTCGCCAGCGAGGACGCGACCGTCGTGATCGGCACGGTGCTCGATCCGGACATGAACGACGAGGTCAAGGTGACGGTCGTGGCGACCGGCCTCAACCGCGCGGTCGTGCGCCAGCCGGCGCCGAACCTCGACCGGGACTTCGGCCGCGGCGGCTCCGACCGGCGCGAGCCGATGCGGGCGCCGATCAAGCTGGTGCGCAACGCGACGACCGGGCAGCCGGACTTCGACGCGATGGCCAACGTCGAGCAGGGCCCGGCCCAGGTCGGCTTCGCCTCGGCGCTGCGCGGCGGCCGGACCGCGGTCGCGGAACCGGCGCCCGCCCCGGCCGCCGCCGCCGCCGCCGACCTGCCGCCCGATTACCTGGACATCCCGGCGTTCCTGCGCCGGCAGGCGGACTGACCGGAGCCCCGTGACGCCATAGCCAATGCCCTTTAGCCCCTGTGGGAGCCGCTTCAGCGGCGAGCCCTTCGCGAACAGCTCGCCGCTGAAGCGGCTCCTACAGGGGTCTTCTTTCCACCGCCGTTCAGGGGGGTGCGTGCTAACCTCCCGCCGATTCAGCCGTCGCACCGCCATGCTCCGACAGCGCACCCTCAGGAACGTCATCCGCGCCACCGGCGTCGGGCTGCATAGCGGCGAGAAGGTCTACCTCACGCTGCGCCCCGCCCCCGTGGATGCCGGCATCGTGTTCCGGCGCGTCGACCTCGACCCGGTCGTGGAGATCCCGGCCAGCGCGGACCTGGTCACCGAGACGATGCTCTGCACCGGCCTGTCGCGCGAAGGCGGCAAGGTCATGACCGTCGAACACCTGATGTCCGCCATGGCCGGCCTGGGCATCGACAACGCGTACGTCGAACTCTCGGCACCCGAGGTGCCGATCATGGACGGCTCCTCCGGCCCGTTCGTGTTCCTGCTGCAATCCGCCGGCATCGCCGAGCAGGAGGCGCCCAAGCGCTTCATCCGCATCCTGGAGACCGTCGAGGTCCGCGACGGCGACAAGGTCGCCCGGTTCGAGCCGCACGATGGATTCCGCATCGGCTTCACCGTGGTCTTCGACCATCCGGCCATCCCGGCCGCGCGGTCCCGCGCCGAGGTCGACTTCTCCACCGCGTCGTACGTGCGCGAGGTCAGCCGCGCGCGCACCTTCGGCTTCATGCGCGACCTGGAGTTCATGCGCGAGCGCAACCTCGGGCTGGGCGGCTCGATGGACAATGCGATCGTGCTCGACGAGTTCCGCGTCCTCAACGAGGACGGACTGCGCTACGCGGACGAGTTCGTCCGCCACAAGATCCTCGACGCCGTGGGCGACCTGTACCTCGCCGGCCGGCCGATCATCGGGGCGTTCGAGGGCTTCAAGTCGGGCCACGCGCTCAACAACAAGCTCGTCCGCGAGCTCCTGGCCCGGCCCCGCGCCTGGGACGAGGTGGTGTTCGACGACCCCGCGGCCGCCCCGGTCGCCTACGGCACGCCGGCGACCGCCTGACGAACGGCGGCGCGATCCGGGACGCCGGTCGCCCGATCTAACAAATTCTTAACAGTTGTAGCCGAGGGGATTAACACCCCGCCCGGACCCGGCCGGTAGGATGCCGCGTGGCCGGTTTCACCGGGCGTGCACAAACGTGACGCCGGTTCGACCCGCCGCGGTGTCAGTCGGGGTCGGTGCGGTCCGCCGCGGCGGCCCGCCCGGAAGCCCGGGCCGCCAGCACCGCAGCGCCCGGGGCCCCCGCCCGGGGTTTCGGCGGACGTTCGGCCGGCCCCGCGCCGACCCGTGCGGTGGCGGTCCTGGCCACGACGGCATCGATGGAAAGCCCGATGGACCGGGCGGCGTCGATGATCCCGGCCTCGGCCAGCCGCAACCGGGCGTGCCAGGCGGGGGCATCGACGATGAAGACGAGCGTGTTGCCGGAGAGGTTCGCAAGCCGCGCGTGCGCGGCGATCGCCGGCGGCAGGCACGGGCGCAACCGCCGGTCCAGTGCGTCGAGCCACAGGGCGCGGCGCAGGGGATCACCGGCCGGGTCGGCCATCAGCGCATCGAGCGCTGGTCGCGGATCGGGGGGGCGGGAGCGCGAACCAGACATTTGCCAAGACGTTTGCCAATGACCTTCAAGACCATCGTAATTGATCGCTTCGCCCGCCTCGCGGCCATGCCGCGACGTACCCGGGACGCCGCGCTGCAGCGCCCGCTGCTGGCCGCGGGGCTCGTGCTGGCCACGGGCGTGGCGCTGGGCGCCGGCGCCCGCAGCGGCGTCGGCATGGTGGAGACCGCCCGGCTGCAGGCCGACGTGGCCGCGCACCAGCTGGAGCTGGCGGCGATCCGCGAGGGCGCCCAGCGCGAGGTCAATGCCCTGGCCGCCCGCCTGGGCGAACTGCAGGCCCAGGCCACGCGCCTCAACGCGCTCGGCGAGCGCCTGACCCGCGCCGGCCAGCTCGCCGATGGCGAGTTCGACTTCAACCGCCCGGTGGCCATCGGCGGCGGCGGTGCCGTCGAGGACATGCCGCTGGACCAGTTCGCGGGCGACCTGTCCGCGCTCGAGGCGCAGTACGCCGCCTCCGGCGAGCAGCTGTCCGTGCTCGAGGCGCTGCTGTTCGAACGCCAGCTCGACCTCAACAGCACCCCGTCGCGCAACCCGATCGCCGACAGCTACGTCACGTCCGGCTACGGCGGGCGCTCCGACCCGATCCGGGGCGGCCGCCAGTTCCACCGCGGCATGGACTTCGAGGCCGACATCGGCGACCCGGTGCTGGCCGTGGCCGACGGCGTCGTCAGCTATGCCGGGCGCCGCTCCGGTTACGGCAACACCATCGAGATCGACCACGGCAACGGCTATGTCACCCGCTACGCCCACAACTCGCGGCTGACCGCGCGGGTGGGCGACCTGGTGCGCAGCGGCCAGCAGATCGCGCGCGCCGGATCGTCCGGCCGCTCGACGGGCCCGCACGTGCACCTGGAGGTGTGGGAGGACGGGCGTCCCGTGAACCCCCGGAAGCTGCTGGCGCAGTCGCACGGCTGAGGGGTTGCGGCGGGGGCGTCCGGCCCCACCTGTTAAACTCCGCGATTCCCAGGAAAGGGCGCACGGCGCCCTTTTTTGTTTGCCTCACAGCTCGGACGACCCATGCTCAACAGCCTGCTCACCCGCGTCTTCGGCAGCCGCAACGAACGCCACCTCCGCCAGCTCGGCGGCCTCGTCAAGAAGATCAACGCCCTCGAGCCGGAGATGGAGCAGCTCTCCGACGCCGACCTGCAGGCCAAGACCCCCGAGTTCCAGGCGCGCATCCGCGAGGGCGAGTCGCTCGACAAGCTGCTGCCCGAGGCGTTCGCGGTCTGCCGCGAGGCCAGTCGCCGGGTGCTCGGCATGCGCCACTACGACGTGCAGCTCATCGGCGGCATGGTGCTGCACATGGGCAAGATCGCCGAGATGCGCACCGGCGAGGGCAAGACCCTGGTCGCCACGCTGCCGACCTACCTCAACGCCCTGCAAGGCAAGGGCGTGCACGTGGTCACCGTCAACGACTACCTGGCCCGCCGCGACGCCGCCTGGATGGGCCGGCTCTACAACTGGCTGGGCCTGACCGTCGGCGTGGTCTACCCGGGCATGCCGCATGCGGACAAGAAGGGCGCCTACGCGGCCGACATCACCTACGCGACCAACAACGAGATCGGCTTCGACTACCTGCGCGACAACATGGCGCTGTCGAAGGAGGATCGCTTCCAGCGCGGCCTGCACTACGCGATCGTGGACGAGGTCGACTCGATCCTGATCGACGAGGCGCGCACGCCGCTGATCATCTCCGGTCCCGCCGAGGAATCGCCCGAGCTCTACGTCAAGGTCAACCGCATCGTGCCGTCGCTGGTGCGCCAGGCGGAGGAAGAGGGCGAGGGCGACTACTGGGTCGACGAGAAGGGCAAGCAGGTGCACCTGTCCGAGG
>CAMLHR010000133.1 GCA_946479915.1 uncultured Lysobacter sp. | reverse complement strand
CCGTCGTCGCGCGGCGGCAGCCGCGGCGCCGAGGCCGCACGTGCGGCGCTCGCCGGCGCGCCGCCCGCGCCCGCGCGCACGCCCCCGCGTGCAGCGCCGACACCCGCACCTTCGCCGCCGGCCGCCGCGCCGGCGCCGGCCACACCGGATCCCGCCGCGCCGGTCGCCGGCGATGCCCGCCGCGCCGTGTCCGGCGACGACGACTGGATCGCGCTGGTCGCGAGGGGCGACCTCTCCGGCCCGGTGCGCGCGCTCGCCGGCCATGCCGCGTTCGTCGCCGACGACGGCCAGGTCCTGCGCCTGGCGCTTGCGCCGGCCGACGAGCTGCTTGCGCGCCCCGCGCTGGTGTCGCAGCTCGCGCGGGCCCTCGGCCCGGCGCTCGGCGGCGTGCCGCAGGTCCGCATCGAGACGCGCGCCGCGGGCGAGACGCCGCACCAGCGCAGCGAGCGCCAGCGCGACGCGCGCCAGGTCGCCGCCGAGGAAGCGTTCACGTCGGACCCGCAGGTGCGCCAGCTCATCGGCCAGTACGGCGCAAAGCTGGTCCCCGATTCGATCCGCCCGCTCGACGACGCCTGAGCGCGTCGCCGACGCCATCCCCCACACGTTCGCGAGGCCCCCATGCGCGGAAACATCGCCCAACTCATGCAGCAGGCGCAGAAGATGCAGGCAGAAATGCAGCGCGCCCAGGAAGAACTCGCCAGCCTCGAGGTCACCGGCAAGGCCGGCGGCGGCATGGTCGAGGTGACGCTGACCGGCCGGATGGAATGCCGCAAGGTGCGCATCGACCCGTCCGTCGTGTCCGACCCGGAGATGGCAGAGGACCTGGTCGCCGCCGCGTTCAACGACGCCGTGAACAAGGCGAACGCCGCCTCGCAGGAGAAACTCGGCGCCGCCACCGCCGGCATGCCGCTGCCGCCCGGCATGAAGCTGCCGTTCTGACCGCGCCCGCGGCCTGAATGTCCAGCCTGCTCGAGCAACTGATCGAGGCCCTGCGCGTGCTGCCGGGCGTCGGCCCGAAGTCGGCGCAGCGCATGGCTTACCACGTGCTCGAACGCGAGCGCGAAGGCGGGCGGCGCCTCGCCGAGGCGCTGTCGGGCGCCGTTGAACGCATCGGCCACTGCGCGCGCTGCCGGGACTTCAGCGAGTCCGAGCTGTGCGCGACCTGCGCGAGCAGCGCACGCGACGCGCACCAGCTCTGCGCCGTGGAGTCGCCCGCCGACCGCCTGGCGATCGAGCAGGCCACGGGCTATCGCGGCCTGTACTTCGTGCTGCAGGGACGGCTGTCGCCGCTCGACGGCATCGGCCCGAAGGAGCTGGGCCTGCACCGGCTCGCGGAGCGGCTGGGCGAGGGCGAGGTGTCCGAACTGATCATCGCCACCAACCCCACCGTCGAGGGCGAGGCGACCGCGCACTACCTCGCGCAGCTCGCGCGGCAGCACGGCGTGCGCGCCAGCCGCCTCGCGCACGGCGTGCCGCTCGGCGGCGAGCTGGAATACGTGGACCGGGGCACGCTGTCGCACGCCTTCGGCACGCGCAGCGACGTCCCCTGACGCGCGGGCCCACCCAGGAGCAAGCCATGGCTGACGACACCATCTTCCACAGGATCATGCGCCGCGAGATCCCGGCGGACATCGTGCACGAGGACGAACATGTCATCGCGTTCCGCGACGTCGCGCCGCAGGCGCCGGTGCACGTGCTGTTCGTGCCGAAGGAGACCGTCGCGACGCTGGACGACCTGCAGCCGGGGCAGGAAGCGATGGTGGGACGGCTCGTGCTCGCCGCGGCCGCGTACGCGCGGCGCGAGGGCTTCGCCGACGCCGGCTACCGGATGGTCATGAACTGCAACGACGACGGCGGGCAGACCGTGTTCCAGCTGCACCTGCACCTGCTGGCGGGCGCGCCCCTGGGCGGGTTCGGCACCGGCCGCTAGCGCGGCACCGGGTCCCCGGTCAGTACCACCACCACCACGGGTACGGGGTGGGCTGGTGGACGACGTCCACCCGGTCGCGCACCGGCCACAGGTACACGACGTCCGCGGCGACGCGCGGGAAGCGGTAGTCGTATTCGCCCACGCGGCGCGATTCGAACCCGTCCACGACACCGGTGACGGTCACCTCGCGGTCCGGCTGGAAGATCGCCGGGTCGTAGAAGCCGGCGCGGCAGGCGATGAAGCGCCCGCCGGTCGCGTCGGCGGCCCAGCGCGGGCGACCGGTCGCATCCAGCCCGGTGGACACGATCTCGAAGCAGGTGCGGTCCGCGAGCGGCTCGGTGGCCACGATGCGGCCGCCCCAGCGCACGGGGACGCCCTGCTGCTGCGCGGCCACCGCGTCGCGTGGCGACAGCGCGCTGTACTGGCCCTGCAACGGGGACGGCATGGTGGCGCAGCCGGCCAGTGCGGCGACGGCGGCGAGGACGACGGGAAGCATCAGGCGCATGGCGTTCTCCCGGATCACGGTGACGGTCTCCTTGTCCGGCCGGACGGTGGGCGATGCGCCCGCAGGTCGCGGGCGAGCGCGTGCCCGTCGAGGGCATCGGTCGAGCCCCGAGCGTACCGCCACCGGGCAAAACGCCGGCTGAGCGTTTCCAGTGCCGGCGCACCGCCGGGCAGGGCCGCCGCGACGCGCGCGGCCCAGGACAGCGCCGGTTCATCCGCGCGGCGCCCCAGGCCCAGCCGGGCGTAACGACGTCCCAGGCGATGCCACGCGCGCAACACCGGGTCGCGCTCGCGCTCGCCGCGCCGCAGCAGCCACGCCGTCAGCGCGAACAGCACCCCGATCGCCACTGCGAGCAGGCCCACGAGGCGCCATGGCGTGGCCTCCAGCCCGATCGCCCGCAGCAGTTCCCGCTGGCGCACGGCATCGAACCCGAGCACGAAATCGTTCCAGCCGCGTCGCAGCCAGTCGGCGACGTCCATCGCCGGTGCGAACTCGCCCAGCGCCGCCCCCGGTGCACGGTCCGCGAGCGTGTCGTAGATGCGTTCCGGCGCGACCGCCGCGGTCGGGTCCACGCGCGTCCAGCCCTGGCCCTCCAGCCACACCTCGCTCCAGGCGTGCGCGCCCGAGCGCCGCACCAGCCAGTAGTCGCCGATCGGGTTGCGGTACCCGCCCACGTACCCGGTGACCACGCGCGCTGGGATGCCGGCCGCGCGCATCAGCACCGTGAACGCGGAACTGAAATGCTCGCAGTAGCCCTGCTGCTGGTCGAACAGGAACTCGTCCACGGCGTGCCGCCCGGGCAGCGGCGTCGACAGGGTGTAGCCGAAGTCGCTGCGGATCCAGTCGAGCGCGCGCGCCACGATCGCGGCGTCGTCGTCGCCGGCCTCGCTGCGCCACTGCGCGGCGAGCGCGACGGTGCGGGGGTTGAAGCCTTCCGGCAACCGGAGGGCGAACTGGCGCAGCGTCACCTTCAGCACCGGCTCGTACGCGACCGGCGGCGCGGACCGCAGGTGCCAGCGCGTCAGCGCGGCGAGCGGCCGCCGCACGCGCAGGCCGTGGTCCAGCGACAGTTGCGCGCCGTCCGGCGCCGACACCGGCAGGTCCAGCGCCACCAGCTGCCGGCGGTCGGTGGGCTCGAGCGCGATCTCGTAGTCCCACGTCGGCGTGCCGTGGCGCACCTCGGCCGGCGGCAGGTTCTGCATCCACTCCGATTGCGTCCAGGTGCGCCCGTCGTAGTGCCACAGGACCGGGCCGCGCCAGTACATCTGCGTCGTGTCCGGCGTCGCGCCGAAGAAGCGCGCGCGCAACGCGGCGCTGTCGTCGGTCATGAAGTCCAGCCACTGGCCCGGCGACATCTCGTCCGACAGCCCGGGCCGGGCGAGCGCGCGCTCGGGCACGCCCCACAACGGCGAGGCCAGGCGCGGGAACAGCCAGAAGGTCGCCAGCGCGATCGGCAGGCCGAGCGCGACCATGCGCAGCACGCCCACGGCCTGGCTCGCGGGCGAGGCGGCGCCGGCGAGGGCGGCGGAGGCGAGGTCCGCGAGCCGCTGCAGGGCGACCAGCGCGGCCACCGCGCCCGCCACGCCGAGCACGAGGGAAAGCGGGCCCTGGTCGAGCAGGAAGGTGGCGAACGGCGCGAACAGCGCGAAGCCGACGAGGCTGCGCGCGTCGCGCACGCCGAACGTCTCCGTCGGCTTGACCGCCAGCATCGCGGCCAGCAGCGCGCAGCCGGTGTCGCGGCCGAACGCGAACCGCATCGTGGCCAGCACGAGCGCCAGGAGCAGCAGCGCGAGCAGCAACCGCGCCAGCGTCGGCAACGGCTTGCGCCACGCGAGCGCGGTGCCCGCCACGCCGGCGACGGCGATGGCGAGGGCCAGCGTGGCGGGCAGCTGCAACAGCAGCGGTGCCACGCAGGCCGCGGCCGCGACGATGCACCACGCCCGCGTGCGCGGGTCCAGGGGGACGTCCGGGGCGGCCGGGCGCGCCATCAGCCGTCGCCCCGGGTCGGCGGATCGGTGCCTGGCAGCAGCGCCAGCGCGCGCAGGCAGGCATGCCGGTGCGCCGGGCCGCGCGCTGGGCCCAGCGCGGGATGTCCCGGCAGCACCAGGCGATAGCGCCGATCTTCGCGTTCCGCGTCGTCCACCCAGCGCGCCAGCCGCCGGATCCGCAGTTCGTGCGGCACGCCGGCGAGCGCCTGCCAGTCGAGTTCGAGGATGTCTCCCTGCGGCTGTTCGTACTCGCGCAC